>NZ_JBYTAE010000003.1:0-121770 GCF_058787875.1 Hydrogenophaga sp. FW305-3-2-15-A-LB1
GCCCGATCTTAGCCACGCACCCCGCCGGGGGCCTCAGTTCAAGGCGGCATCGAGTAACAGCATGAACACGAAACCCGCCAGCAGCGTGCCCGTGGCCAGGGTTTCGAAGCCGTTGCGGTGCGTCTCGGGAATGATCTCGTGGCTCACCACGAACAGCATCGCGCCGGCCGCCAGGGCCAGGCCCAGCGGGTAGAACGCCGGCAGGCTGCCCAGCACCGCGAGGCCGAGGATGGCCCCCAGCGGCTCGGCCAGGCCGGTGAGCGCGGCCACGCCCCAGGCCTGCGCCGCGCTGCGGTCCAGCGTGCGCAGCGCCATGGCCACGATCAGGCCTTCGGGCATGTTCTGCAGGCCGATGGCCAGCGCCACCGAGGCGCCGGCCTGCGCGCCCGCCGCGTCCTGCGGGCCGGCATAGGCGGCGCCCACGGCCAGGCCTTCGGGCACGTTGTGGATCAGGATGGCCAGCACCATGAGCTTGGCACTCTGCACAGCGCCGGGCGTGTGCGCGCTGGCGGCATGGCCCGGCGCGGCCGGTGGCAGCACCGCGTGTTCGTGCGGCGTGAAGCGGTCCACCGCCAGCATCAGGCCCATGCCCAGCGCCAGGCCCGCGCCACTGAGCGCGGCCGCGCCGATGCGGCCACCGAACAGCGCCTGGCCCGCATCGAGCGAGGGCAGCAACAAGGCGAAGATCGCCGCCGCCAGCATCACGCCGGCCGAGAACGACAGCAGGGCGGCTTCCTGCAGCTTGCTCACGCGCTGCACCAGGAACACCGGCAGCGCACCCACGGCCGTGGCCACCGCGGCCAGCAGCGAGGCCTGCACGCCGGCCGCCATGGCGCTGCCGTGTTCGGCCGCGTCCCACCAGGCGCGCGTGGGCGCCCAGAAGGTGCTGAGCGAGGCCAGGCCTGCCATCACCAGCAGGCCGGTGCCCAGGGCCAGCAAGGCGTTGCGCAGGGCGTGGGGCGGCAGCGGCGGCAGTTGCTGCAGCTGGACCCAGGCGGGTCGGACTTGTCGGATCAGTTCGGCCATGGAAGCTCCCGCGTCGAATGGAATTTGACGTTTAGTTTGACAAAAGCTATCGTCGCAGGCCAATCGATGTTGCCAATGAAGGGGATAGGGAGCGCCGGTACAGTCGGGCAGGATGAACTCGTCGATCACCCCCCTCGCCGAACCGCACTTCAACGAGCTCCACGCGGTGCTCGATGCGGTGGCGCGCGAAAAGCGCTTTCTCGCGCTGACGCAGGCGCCGCCCTTGGCCGAGACCATCGCCTTCTTTCGGCAGAACCTGGACCACGATCGCCCGCATTTCGTCGCGCTGATCGAAGGTGCCGTGGTCGGCTGGTGCGATGTGCTGCCGGTGTTTGGCCAGTCGCGGGCGCACATCGGCGTCCTGGGCATTGGCCTGTTGCCTTCGGCGAGGCACCGGGGCCTGGGCCGGCAGCTCATGGCCGCGGCCATCGACAGGGCATGGCGCCAGGGCCTGACGCGCATCGAACTCACCGTGCGCGCGGACAACCCCAACGCGCGCACGCTCTACGAGCGCCTGGGCTTTCAGCACGAAGGCGTGCAACGGCAGGCGTTCCGGGTGGACGGCCAATTCATCGACAGCCATGCCATGGCTTTGCTGCGCCATGCGGCCTGACCGGCTCGCCCCCGCTCGGCGCGCATGGGCGCGTTGGCCGGTGCTGGTCTTGGTGCTGGCGGGCGTGTGGGGCGCCGCGTTCGCCGACCCCACGCCTGCGCCCGTGCGCGCGGAGATCGACGCCATGCTGAACCGCCTCGAAACCTCGGGCTGCCAGTTCCTGCGCAACGGCAGCTGGCACGACGGCGCGCGGGCCAAGGCGCACCTGCTGGACAAGCTCGCCTACATCGAGAAGCGGGGCACGGTGCAGAGCGCGGAGCAGTTCATCGAGCTGGCCGCGTCGCGCAGCAGCCTGTCGGGGCGGCCGTACCAGGTCCGCTGTGGCGGCCAGGCGCCGGTGGAAAGCCGACGCTGGCTGGGCGATCAGCTCACGGCGATTCGGGGGGCTTCCGGTGGCACCAGGCCCTGAGGCGGTGAGTGCCTCCCGCACAATACCGGCCATGTCACCAATGCCTCTCCCCATCGCCGAGTTCTGGCAGGCCTTTGTCGCGTCGACCACCGGCGTGGACGAATCGCGTTTCTACGAGGCGTTCTACTTCGCGGACAGCGAGGCCCTGGCGGATTCACTGGCCGCCCTCGTGCTGTCCGGCACGAAGCGCGCGACGGCCTCGGCCTTCTGGACCTTCGAGGCGCAGGGCAGGCGCGCGCCGGTGCCGGGCGACCTCAGCGTCGTGACCAACTGGGCCGGTGTGCCGCAATGCGTCATCGAAACCGTGGCCGTCGACCGGGTTCCCTTCAACCAGGTCAGCGCCGAGTTCGCGGCCACGGAGGGCGAGGGCGATGGCTCGCTGACGTACTGGCGCGAAGCACATGAGCAGTTCTTCCAGCGCGAGTGCGCCTTGCATGGCCGCGCCTTCACCGAAGACATGCCGTTGGCCTGCGAGCGCTTCAAGGTGGTGTACCGGCCGAGCCCCTGAAACGCTGCCCGAAAAAAAAGCGACGCCGAGGCGTCGCTTTTTCCTGAGCGTTCCAAGCCTCAGCTGAAGAACGACTTGGCCTTTTCGAACCAGCCCTTGTCGTTCGGGCTGTGCTTGTGGCCGCCCTTCTTGAACGACTCGTCCAGCTCCTTGAGCAGCTTGCGCTGGTGCTCGGTGAGCTTGATCGGCGTTTCCACCGCCACGTGGCAGTACAGGTCGCCGGGGTAGCTGCTGCGCACGCCCTTGACGCCCTTGCCGCGCAGGCGGAAGGTCTTGCCGCTCTGCGTGCCTTCGGGCAGGTCGATGGTGGCCTTGCCCGCCAGCGTGGGCACGTCGATCTCGCCACCCAGGGCGGCCACCGTCATGCTCACCGGCACCTGGCAGTGCAGGTCGTCGCCCTCGCGCTCGAAGATGTCGTGCTTGCGCAGGCGCACTTCGATGTAGAGGTCGCCCGAGGGACCGCCGTTCTGGCCAGGTTCGCCGTTGCCGGTGCTGCGGATGCGCTGGCCGTCGTCGATGCCGGCGGGGATCTTGATCTCCAGCGTCTTCTGCTTCTTGATCTTGCCCTGGCCGTGGCAGGTGGTGCAGGGCTCGGGAATGATCTTGCCCTGGCCATGGCAGGTGGGGCAGGTCTGCTGCACGCTGAAGAAGCCCTGGCGCATCTGCACCGAGCCTTGGCCGTGGCAGGTGGTGCAGGTCTTCACGCTGGTGCCGGGCTTGGCGCCGGTGCCGCTGCAGGTCTCGCAGTTGTCCCACGAGGGAATGCGGATCTGCGTTTCCTTGCCGGCGGCGGCCTCTTCGAGCGAGATTTCCATCGCGTAGGAGAGGTCGGCACCGCGGTACACCTGGCGCCCGCCGCGCTGGCCGCCGCGCGCGCCACCGAAGATGTCGCCAAAGATGTCGCCGAACGCGTCGCCAAAACCGCCGAAGCCTTCGGCGCCACCGGCACCGCCGCGCATGTTGGGGTCCACGCCCGCGTGGCCGTACTGGTCGTAGGCCGCCTTCTTCTGCGGGTCCGACAGCATCTCGTAGGCCTCCTTGGCCTCCTTGAACTTCTCTTCGGCCGCCTTGGCCGCATCACCCTGGTTGCGGTCGGGGTGGTGCTTCATCGCCAGCTTGCGATACGCCTTCTTGATCTCGTCGTCGCCGGCGTTCTTGGGCACGCCCAGCACTTCGTAAAAATCGCGTTTAGCCATGGTTTCTTGCGGTTCGTTTGGAGCACAAACGCCGCGTCAGGTTGCCCGGACGCGGCGAATGGGGTGGGAAGCGGGCCCCGATCAGCCCTTCTTCACTTCCTTGACTTCGGCATCGACCACGTCGTCGTCGTCCGGCTTGCTGCTGCCTTGCGGTGCGGCATCGGCGCCAGCACCACCCGCGGCAGCGGCGGCTTCGGCCTGCGACGCGGCGTACACCTTCTCGCCCAGCTTCTGGCTCGCGGCCATCAAGGCTTCGGTCTTGGCCTCGATGGCTTCCTTGTCCTCGCCCTTGGCGGCTTCTTCCACGTCCTTCAACGCGGCTTCGATGGCTTCCTTCTCGGCGCCTTCGAGCTTGTCGCCGTGTTCACCCAGCGACTTCTTCACGCTGTGCACCATGGCTTCGGCCTGGTTGCGGGCCTGCACCAGCTCGACCTTCTTCTTGTCGTCGGCGGCGTTGAGCTCGGCGTCCTTCACCATCTGCTGGATCTCGTTTTCCGACAGGCCCGAGTTCGCCTTGATGGTGATCTTGTTTTCCTTGCCGGTGCCCTTGTCCTTGGCGCCCACGTGCAGGATGCCGTTGGCGTCGATGTCGAACGACACTTCGATCTGCGGCATGCCGCGCGGTGCGCTCGGGATGCCTTCGAGGTTGAACTCACCCAGCAGCTTGTTGCCCGAGGCGATCTCGCGTTCGCCCTGGAACACCTTGATGGTCACGGCCGGCTGGTTGTCCTCGGCGGTCGAGAAGGTCTGCGCGAACTTGGTCGGGATCGTGGTGTTCTTCGTGATCATCTTGGTCATCACGCCACCCATGGTCTCGATGCCCAGGCTCAGCGGGGTCACGTCGAGCAGCAGCACGTCCTTGCGGTCACCGGAGAGCACCTGGCCCTGGATGGCGGCACCCACGGCCACGGCTTCGTCGGGGTTCACGTCCTTGCGCGGTTCCTTGCCGAAGAATTCCTTCACCTTTTCCTGCACCTTGGGCATGCGGGTCATGCCGCCGACCAGGATCACGTCGTGGATGTCGGAGACGCTGATGCCGGCGTCCTTGATGGCGGTGCGGCAGGGCGCGATGGTGCGCTCGATCAGCTCTTCCACCAGGGCTTCGAGCTTGGCGCGCGTGAGCTTGATGTTCAGGTGCTTGGGACCCGAGGCATCGGCCGTGATGTAGGGCAGGTTCAGGTCGGTCGCGGCCGAGCTGGAGAGCTCGATCTTGGCCTTCTCGGCGGCTTCCTTCAGGCGCTGCAGCGCGAGCACGTCCTTGGACAGGTCGACGCCTTGCTCTTTCTTGAACTCGCCAATGATGTAGTCGATGATGCGCTGGTCGAAGTCTTCACCGCCCAGGAAGGTGTCGCCGTTGGTGGAGAGCACCTCGAACTGCTTCTCGCCATCGACGTCGGCGATCTCGATGATGGACACGTCGAACGTGCCGCCACCCAGGTCGTACACGGCGATCTTGCGGTCGCCCTTTTCCTGCTTGTCCAGGCCGAAGGCCAGGGCCGCGGCGGTGGGCTCGTTGATGATGCGCTTGACGTCCAGGCCGGCGATGCGGCCGGCGTCCTTGGTGGCCTGGCGCTGGGCGTCGTTGAAGTACGCGGGCACCGTGATCACGGCTTCCGTGACCGGCTCGCCCAGGTAGTCCTCGGCGGTCTTCTTCATCTTGCGCAGGATGTCGGCGCTGACCTGCTGGGCCGAGATCTGCTTGCCGCGCACTTCCACCCAGGCGTCGCCGTTGTCGGCGGCCACGATGGAGTAGGGCATGAGGTTGATGTCCTTCTGGACTTCCTTCTCGGTGAACTTGCGGCCGATCAGGCGCTTGATCGCGTACAGCGTGTTCTTGGGGTTGGTGACGGCCTGGCGCTTGGCCGAGGCGCCAACCAGCACTTCGCCGTCTTCCTGGTAGGCCACGATCGACGGCGTGGTGCGCGCACCCTCGGCGTTCTCGATCACCTTGGTGTTGTTGCCTTCCATGATGGACACGCACGAGTTGGTGGTGCCCAGGTCAATGCCGATGATTCGTCCCATGTTGTTGCTCCGATGCGAAAAGTGAGGATGTTGTGAAAAACGATGTGGGGAAGGTGTGGATAACCGGTGGGTATTTCAAGCCCGCCGGGTGATCATTTGGGGGCTGCCACCGTCACCAGGGCCGGGCGCAGCACGCGGTCGGCGATGAGGTAACCCTTCTGCAGCACGCTGACCACGGTGTTGGCTTCCTGGTCGGCAGGCACCATGCTGATGGCCTGGTGCTGGTGGGGGTCGAACTTCGCGGCCCCGGTCGGGTTGATTTCCAGCACCTTGTGGCGCTCCAGCGCGCTTTTGAGCTGCTTGAGCGTGGCCTCAGTGCCTTCGCGCAGCTGTTCGCGCGTGGCTTCCTGGATGGCCAGGCCGGCTTCGAGGCTGTCGGCCACGGCCAGCAGGCTCTCGGCAAAGCTCTCCACGGCGAACTTGCGGGCCTTGCTGACCTCTTCCTCGGCGCGGCGGCGGGCGTTTTCGGCCTCGGCCTTGGCGCGCAGGAACTGGTCGGCCAGGTCGGCGTTCTGGGCCTTGAGCGTGGAGAGATCCTGGGTCAGGGCGGCGACGGCATCGGCCTGGTTGGCGGCCTCGGCGGCCAGGGCCTCTTCGGGGCTGACAGGCGCGTTCGGGTCGGGCTGGGCGGTATGGGGTGTCGTCTGGCTCATGGGTCTTTGAAGTGCGTGAAGTCAATGGCCAGGACGGCCATGCAGGGCAATTGGGGCCGACGGGCCCGGATTCAAGGGTGGGAGGTGGCACTTTGGCCACCGGTGGACGCTGCCGGCGCGAAGGCGGGCTGTCCAGGGGCGTGATTCTATGTCCCGGCGGGCAGGGGATGGGCGGCGCGCGCCTGCTGGTGTGACCATTTGCCCGCGAATTGCTGCACTTCCACCAGCCGGCGCGCCAGATCGGCGCCCTGGGTGGTGAGCCGGTAGCCGTGGCCGCTGTGGTCCACGAGGCGGGCGGCGCGCAGCTCTTTCAGGCGGGTGTTGAGCGTGTTCGGGGTGACGCCGCCCACGCTGTCCTGCAGGAGCCGGAAGGTCTGGGGGTGGCCGTCGCTCAGGGCCCAGATCACGCGCATGGCGTAGCGCGATTCCAGCAAGTCGAAGAGTTGCATCACGGCAGCGTTGTCCTTGGCACTCATGCGAGGTCTCCTGCGACGGGCCCGTCTGGTTCTCGCAATATACGGCCCGCGCTACCGGTTTGCTAGCTGCGGGAACCCCCGTTCTGTGGCGCAAAGGCCAAGGCTACGGACTTACCCGGATTGCGCGGGCGTGGCCGGGCGGCGGTAGACCTTGCGCAGCAGGCCGATGAGGGTCTGCAGCTCCTCGGCCGAGAGGCGGTCGGCCACGTCGCGCTCCAGCGCGGTGGCCGTGGCCTGGGCCTCGCGGTACAGGCGCTCGCCGGGCGCCGAGAGGTGCAGGCCCTGGGCGCGCCGGTCGGTGGGGTGGGGTTTGCGCAGGATCAGGCCGCGTTTCTGCAGGCTCTTGACCATGCCCACCAGGTTGGGCGGCAGGATGTCCAGGGCGGCGCAGATCTGGCGCGAGGTCACGCCCGGGTTGTGCGCGACCACCGAGAGCACGGAAAAGTCCACCGGCCGCATGCCGAAGGGCTCCATGCGGCGCAGGAACACGGTGATCACGGCCAGCGCGGTGCGCCGCGCGTTGTAGCCCAGCAGGGTTTCGAGGTAGCTGGTGTCGATCTCGGGCCCGGCGCTCTCCGGCGCGCTGTCCAGCGGCGCCGGGGCGGCGGGCTTGCGCGGGCCGCGCGGGCGCCGCAGGGCGTTGGCGGTGGAGAGGGCGGTTTCGGACATGGTCGCGGAGCTTAGCTGACCAGGGTGGCGTCCATCATGGCCAGGCGCATCTCGAACTCGGGCCAGACCCAGCGCCAGAAGGCGGCGCGGGCCTCGGCGCCGTGGCCGGCGGTGGCGGCCAGGCGCTCCCAGGCCCAGGCCATGAGCAGCAGGGCGGTGGCGCGCAGGAAGTCGTCGGCCAGCCAGAACGGGCGCTCGGCCGAGGCGCCGGCCATGGGCACGACGCGCTCGCGCACGAAGTCGCCGAAACGCGCCAGGGCGCCACGGGTGGCCGCCGCCTCGGGCAGGGCGGCCAGGTCGCTGTTGAGGTCGGCCAGCAGGGCCTGCAGCGCGGTGGCGCCGTCGGGCAGGGTCTTGCGCACCAGCAGGTCGATCGCCTGGATCTCGTTCGTGCCCTCGTAGATCATGGCCACGCGCGCGTCGCGCACGTGCTGCTCGATGCCCCATTCGCGCACGTAGCCGTGGCCGCCGAACACCTGCAGGCAGGCGCTGGCGCCGCTGAAGGCCTGCTCGGTCCAGGCGGACTTGAGCACCGGCGTGACCAGGCTGCACCAGCGCGCGGCAGCCTCGCGCCGGGCGGCGTCGGGGTGGTGCTTCTGGGTGTCGAGTTCGAGCGCGGTGCGGTAGGCGATCACGCGCCCGGCGTCGATCCAGGCGCGTTGGGTGCCCAGAATGCGTTGGATCGCAGGATGCAGGGCGATCGGGTCGGCCTCGCCGGCCTTGCTCGTGGTGCCGGGCGCGCGCATCTGGCGGCGTTCCTGCGCGTAGGCATGGGCTTTCTGCCAGGCGGCGTCGAGCAGGCCCACGCCCTGCAGGCCCACCAGCAGGCGCGCCGCGTTCATCATGACGAACATGGCGTTGAGGCCCTTGCCGGGCTCGCCGACCAGGGAGGCGGCGGCCTCGTCGAAGCGCATCACGCAGGTGGGGCTGCCGTGGATGCCCATCTTTTCCTCGATGCGCTCGCAGTGCACGGCGCTGCGGCTGCCGTCTTCGTGGAACTTGGGCACGAGGAAGAGCGAGAGGCCCTTGGGGCCGGGCGGGGCGTCGGGCAGGCGCGCGAGCACCAGGTGCACGATGTTGTCGGCCAGGTCGTGTTCGCCGCCCGAGATGAAGATCTTGGTGCCGCTGAGGGCGCAACGCCCGTCGGCCAGCGGCACGGCCTTGGTGCGCACCAGGCCCAGGTCGCTGCCGGCGTGGGGCTCGGACAGGCACATGGTGGCGAGCCATTCGCCCGAGGCCAGCTTCTCCAGGTAGCGGGCCTTGAGTTCGTCGCTGGCGTGGTGGCGCAGGCATTCGTAGGCGCCGTGCAGCAGGCCGGGCGCCATGGTCCAGCCGTGGTTGGCGGCGTTGAGCATCTCGTGCAGCACCGCTTCCACCACGGTGGGCAGGCCCTGGCCGCCGTCTTCGGTGGCGCTGGCCAGCGAGGGCCAGCCGGCCTGCCAGAAGGCCTGGTAGGCGTCGCGGAAGCCGGGCGGCATGGTGACCGCGCCGGCGTTCCATTGCGCGCCCACTTCGTCGCCTTCGCGGTTGAGCGGGGCGATCACTTCCCCGACGAACTTGCCCGCTTCCTCGATCACCTGCGTGAGCAGGCCGGTGTCGGCGTGCTCGGCCAGCGCGGGCAGTTCGGCGATGTGTTCGTGCGCGCGCAGCACGTCGAACAGCACGAAGGCGTGTTCGGCGGCGCGGGGCTGGTAGGCGTTCATGCGGCGGTGGCTTTGCGCGCGGTGCCGAGGTAGGTCTCGATCACGCGCGGGTCGCTGGCGAGTTCGCTGGCCGGGCCCTGGGCGCTGAGTTCGCCCATCTCGAGCACGTAGCCGTGGTCGGCCACCTGCAGCGCGGCGCGCGCGTTCTGCTCCACCAGCACGATGGTCACACCGGTCTGGCGCAGGCGGTCGATGATGGCGAAGATCTCTTTGACGATCAGCGGCGCCAGGCCCAGGCTGGGCTCGTCGAGCATCAGCAGGTCGGGGGCGGACATGAGCGCGCGTCCCACGGCCAGCATCTGGCGTTCGCCGCCCGAGAGCGTGCCTGCGAGCTGGACGCGGCGCTCCTGCAGGCGCGGGAAGATGCTGTAGACGTCGTCCAGGCGGCTGCGCCACTTCGCATTGCCCAGCCGCATCTGGCGGAAGCCCCCGAGCAGCAGGTTGTCTTCGACCGGCATGGTGCCGAACAGCTCGCGCTTCTCGGGCACCAGGGCCATGCCGTTCATCACGCGCTCTTCGAGCGTGAGGGTGCTGATGTCCTGCCCGCGGAACTCGATCGCGCCCTGGCCGGGCAGGATGCCCATGAGGGTGTTGAGCAGCGTGGACTTGCCCGCGCCGTTGGGGCCGATCACGGTGATCACGCCGCCGGCTTGCGCCTGCAGGTCGATGCCGTGCAGCACCTCGGCGCGGCCGTAACCGGCGCGCAGGCCCTTGACTTGAAGAATGGGGTTGCTCATGTCTCGTGCCTCAGTGTTCCGTGCCCAGGTAGGCGGCGCGCACCTTGGGGTCCTGCTGCACCTGCTCGGGCGGACCCTGCGTGAGAAGGGTGCCGAATTCCATCACCACCAGGTGGTCGCAGATCTGCATCACCAGGTCCATGTCGTGTTCCACCAGCAGGATGCTCATGCCCTCGGCCTTGAGCTGGCGCAGCACGCCGGCCAGGGCCTGCTTCTCCTTGTGGCGCAGGCCGGCGGCGGGTTCGTCCAGCAGCAGCAGGGTCGGGTCGGCGCACAGGGCGCGCGCGATTTCCATCAGGCGCTGTGGGCCCATGGCCAGGTTGCCGGCCTGTTCGTGCAGGTACTCGCCCATGCCGATGCGCTCGAGCTGGCGCTGCGCCTCGCGGAACAGCTGGCGTTCCTCGGCGCGGTTGGCGCGCAGCATGGCGGGCAGCACGCCCTTGCGGCCGCGCGTGTGCGCGCCCAGGGCCACGTTCTCGAGCACCGTCATGTCCGGGATCATCTTCACGTGCTGGAAGGTGCGCGCCATGCCCAGTTGCGCGATGGCGCGCGAGGGCTTGCCGATCACGTTGCCACCCTGGAAGCGCACCTCGCCGCTGGTGGCGGGCAGCACGCCCGTGATCAGGTTGAAGGTGGTGGACTTGCCGGCGCCGTTGGGGCCGATCAGGCCGACGATCTGGCCGGCGTGGATCTGGAAGCTGATGTCGTTCACCGCCACCAGGCCGCCGAACTGCATGCGTGCCTTCTGCACGTCGAGCACCAGCTCGCCGGCGGCGGGTTTGGCGCGCTCGGGCAGGGCGGCGGCGTTCTGCCAGTCCACCGCGCGCGGCTTCGGCGCCTTGCCCTTGCCGACCACGGACCACAGGCCGTCGGGCAGGTACTTGAGCACCACCACCAGCGCGATGCCGAAGACGATCACCTCGTAGCTGCCGCTGGTGCCGATCAGGCGGGGCAGCAGCACCTGCAGCTGGTCTTCCAGCACGCGGATGAGGCCGGCGCCGACGATGGCGCCCCACACGTGGCCCACGCCGCCGATCACCGCCATGAACAGGTACTCGATGCCCATCTTCAGGCCGAAGGCCGAGGGGTTCACCGTGCGCTGGAAGTGCGCGAGCAGCCAGCCCGCCACCGAGGCGAACAGCGCGGCCAGCACGAACATGGTGACCTTGTAGCGGAAGGTGTTGATGCCCATCGCCTCGGCCATCTGCGAGCCGCTCTTGAGCGAGCGCATGGCGCGGCCCGCGCGCGAGTCCAGCAGGAACATCAGCGCGGCCACGAAGGCCAGCAGGATGACCCAGGTCAACACGAAGAAGGCGCGGCCCTGGCCGATGTCGAAGCCGCCGATGGACAGGCTCTTGATGCCCAGCAGACCGTCGTACTTGCCCAGCGCGTCCAGGTTGCCCATGAGGTAGTACAGCGACAGGCCCCAGGCGATGGTGGCCAGCGGCAGGTAGTGGCCCGACATGCGCAGCGTGATCAGGCCCACGATGAGCGCGCTGCCTGCGGTCAGCGCCATGCCGATGAACAGCGTGATCCAGGGCGAGACGCCCAGGTTGAGCGTGAGCCAGGCCGTGGTGTAGGCGCCGATGCCGACGAAGGCCGCCTGGCCGAACGAGGTGAGGCCGCCCACGCCGGTGAGCAGGATCAGGCCCAGCACCGTCATGCTGTAGATGCCGATGTAGTTGAGCTGTGTGACCCAGAAATCGGGCAGGGGCGCGAGCGCAAGCAACGGGATCGCGACGGCCAGGATCAGCAGGCCCAGGTTTTGATTTTTTGGCATGTCAGTGGTCCTCGTCGGAGTGCTTGCTGCGCAGCGAGCGGAACAGCAGGACCGGAAGAATGAGCGTGAAGACGATGACCTCCTTGAAGGCGCTGGCCCAGAAGGAGCCGAAGGCCTCGATCACGCCCACGCCCAGGGCCGCGACCAGCGCGCCCGGGTAGCTCGCCAGGCCGGCCGCCACGGCGGCCACGAAGCCCTTGAGGCCGATCAGGAAGCCCGAGTCGTAGAACACCGTGGTGGTCGGGCCGATCAGCAGGCCCGAGAGCGCGCCGATGAAGGCCGCCATGGTCATGGTCAGCTGGCCGGAGGCTTGTGAGGAGATGCCCATCAGGCGGGCACCGGTGCGGTTGACGGCGATGGCGCGCAGCGCCTTGCCGCGCAGCGAACGCTCGAAGTAGAGCCAGAGCATGACGATGAGGGCCACCGTCGCCGCGAAGGTGATGATGGCCTGACCCGACAGCATGACGGGGCCGATGGCGTAGCGCGCGTCCCAGAACGCCGGGTTGCGGAAGCCCTCGGCGCCGAAGAACAGCAGGCCCAGGCCGGTCAAGGCGAAGTGCACGCCGACCGACACGATCAGCAGCACCAGCGGCGTGGAGCTCTCCAGCGACTGGTAGGCCACGCGGTACACCAGCGGGCCGTACACGGTGACCACCGCCACGCTGAGCACCGCCTGCACCCACAGCGGGAACTGCTGCGGCGCGGCCCAGATGGCGACGAGAGAGACGACAACGGGCAAGGCGAGCGTGCGCGCGGCCGCCTTGACGGCGATCAGCGCATTGCGCTGGTGCTGCCAACGGCCGAACAGCTCCATGAGCGCGGCCACGCTGGCCAGCAGCAACAGCAGCCACACGGTGCCGGGCACCTTGCCGGTCTGGAAGATGGCCAGGGTGAGCGCGCCGTAAGCGACGAACTCCCCCTGGGGAATGAAGATGATCCGGGTGACGGTGAACACCAGGACGATGGCCAGGCCCAGCAGCGCGTACACCGCACCGTTGGTCAGACCATCCAACGCCAGGATGCTGGCGATTGAGAAATCCATAAAAGCCTCAGCGCAAGAAAGAGACACTCTCGAACAGGGACACCGAGGGTCCGGCTCCGCCGGCCCCAGGTGTCGTCCCCCCTCGAAGCGCCGAAGGCGCGCCACAGAGGGGGGAAGCCGCGTCAGCGGCGCAGGGGGGTGTTACTCGACTTTGAACTTGCCGTCGACGACCTTCAGCATCACGCCCGTTTCGTTCGTGAAGCCCCAGTGGTCGTCCTTGGTCCAGTTCATCACGCCGTGCGCGAACACGGTGCGGCCCATGGTTTCGAGTGCGTCGCGCAGACCGGCGCGGAACTCGGGCGTACCGGGCTTGGCGGTCTTCAGTGCGATCGGCACGGCCTTGTTCAGTGCGATGGCGGCGTCGTAGGCGTGGCCCGCGAACTGGTTGCGCATGCCTGGGCCGACCAACTTCTCGTAGTTGGTGACGAAGTCCATGGCCAGCTTCTTGGACGGGTGGTTGTCAGGCAACTGTTCGGCGATCACAGCCGGACCGGAGACCACGAAGGAGCCTTCCACGTCCTTGCCACCGATGCGCACCAGGTCGGGCGTGGCGGCAGCGTGCGTCTGGTAGATCTTGCCCTTGTAGCCGCGCTCGACGATGGCCTTGTGCGGCATGGCCGCACCCGAGCCGGTCGCCACCACCAGGATCGCATCGGGGTTGGCGGCGGTGAGCTTGAGCGCCTGCGGCGTCACGCTGGTGTCGGCGCGCGCGAAGCGCTCGGCGGCCACGATCTTCATGCCGGCCTTCTCGGCCAGCGGCGTCATGGCCTTGAGCCACAGCTCGCCGTAGGCGTCGGTGTAGCCCAGGAAGCCGATGGTCTTGATGCCCTGCTTCTTCATGTGCTCGACCACGGCGAAGCCCATCACATCGTTGCCCTGCGGCAGGCGGAACAGCCATTGGTCGGCACCGGGCGGCACGCCTACGGGCGAAGCGGCCAGTTGCACGGTCTTGGCTTCGGCTGCCACCGGGGCGATGGCCGCGGCCACCGGGGTGAGGGTCGAACCGATGATGACGTCGACCTTGTCGTCGGTCACCAGGCGGCGTGCGTTGGCAGCGCCCTTGCCCGGGTCGCTCGCGTCGTCCAGGATGATCAGGTTGACCTTCTCGCCACCGATGGTCTGCGGAAACAGTTTGAACTGGTTCTGCATCGGAATGCCGAGGCCGGAGCCCGGGCCCGTGAGCGAGAGGATCACGCCGACGTTGATGTCGGCCAGCGCCGTGGTGCTGGCCAGGGCCGTGACGGCCACGGCGATGAGGGTTTTGACGGTTTTCATTCGAGTCTCCTTCTTGGGGTGGTGAAAAGGGAAAGGGCGGGGGAAACAGCGGTTCAGGAACAGAGGGCCTTGATGTCCTCGGGCACGGGAATGGCCTTGATGCGCTCGGGCGCCTCGGGCGGGTGGATCACGAAGGCGCGCGTCTCGGTGCCTTCGCAGAGCACCTCGTCCCCGCGTTTCACCACGTGCCGGTGCATGAACACCTTCTCGCGCCACTCGGTCACGCTGGTGTGGATCTGCAGGCGCTCGCCGTAGGTGGCGGGGCGGCTGAACTTGGTGTGGATCTCCAGCAGAGGCGTGCCCACGATGCCGCGCGTCTTGACCAGCTCGCGCCAGGGCGGCACGCCGCACTTGACGAAGAAGTTCAGCGAGGACGCATCCATCCACTTCGAGAAATTCGGAAAGAAGACGATGCCGGCGGGGTCGCAGTCGCCGAACATCACTTCCACTTCGTAAACAACGGTCTTGGTCATGAGGGGGTTTACCGGGGGGCCATGCGGAGTGCGCCATCGAGGCGGATCACTTCGCCGTTGAGGTGCGTGTTGGTGACGATGTGCGCGGCGAGCTGGGCGAACTCTTCGGGCTTGCCCAGGCGCGGCGGGAAGGGGATGCTGGCGGCCAGCGACTGCTGCACCGGCTCGGGCAGCTGCTTCATCAGCGGCGTGCTGAACAGGCCGGGCGCGATGGTGCAGACGCGGATGCCGTGTTGCGCGAGGTCGCGCGCCATCGGCAGCGTCATGCCCACCAGGCCACCCTTGGAGGCGCTGTAGGCCTGCTGGCCGATCTGGCCGTCGAACGCGGCCACGCTGGCGGTGAAAACCATCACGCCGCGCTCGCCGTCTTCCAGCGCATCCAGCTTGGCGCAGGCGGCAGCGAACAGGCGGCTGGCGTTGTAGGTGCCGATCAGGTTGACGTTGATGACCTTGGCGAAGTCTTCCAGCGGCGCGGGGCTGCCGTCCTTGGCGACCACGCGCTTGGCCGAGCCGATGCCGGCGATGTTCATCAGGATGCGCGCCGGGCCGTGGGCGGCGGCGGCCTGGTCGATCGCGGCCTGCAGGTTCTCGGTGTTGGTGATGTCGCACAGCAGCGCCACGCCGCCGATGTCGGCCGCCACGCGCTTGGCGTTGTCCAGGTTCACATCGAGCACGGCGACCTTGGCGCCCAGGCGCGCGAGTTCGCGCGCGGTGGCCTCGCCCAGGCCCGAGCCACCACCGGTGACGAGGGCCGCGTGTCCTTGAATGTTCATAGAGGTCTCCTTCTTCTCTGGTTTCAGGCGTTCGGATTTTGAATCAGGAGGGCCATGCCCTGGCCACCGCCCACGCAGGCGCTGGAGATGCCGTAGCGCTGGCCGCTGCGCTGCAGTTCGCGCGCCAGCGTGAGCGTCAGGCGCACGCCGGTGGCGGCCAGCGGGTGGCCCAGCGCGATCGCGCCGCCGTTGACGTTGAGCTTGTTCAGGTCCATGCCGAGCTCGCGTGCCACCGCCAGGGTCTGCGCGCCTTGCGCTTCGTTCACCTCGAAGCGCGCGATGTCGCTCAGCTTCAGGCCGGTGCGCTCCAGCAGCAGGCGGATGGCCGGCGCCGGGCCGATGCCCATGATCTCGGGCGGCACGCCCACGGCGGCGGCGGCCACCACGCGGGCCAGCGATTGCTTTCCGTTCGCCTTCGCGTAGGCGCCGGAGGCGACCACGCAGGCCGCGGCGGCGTCCACCAGGGCCGAGCTGTTGCCACCGGTCTGCACACCGCCATCGAACACGGGTTTGAGTTTGGCCAGCACCTCCATCGGCGAGAGGCGCGGGTGGGTGTCGGTGGCCACCTCGGTGAGCTTGCCTTGCAGCTTGATGCCGCGCGCCTTGTAGCCCGCGAGCTCGAACTTCTCGGTCACCACCGGCACGATCTCACCGGCGAGAAAACCGCTTTCCTGCGCGGCCACGGCCTTGGCGAACGAGGCCGAGGCGAAGGCATCCACCTCTTCGCGGGTGATGCTGTATTGCTTCGCCAGGTTCTCGGCGGTCTGGATCATGTTGATGCCCGCGGCCGGGTCCTTCAGCGCTTCCCACATGTAGTCCTTGAAGCCCACCGGCGCGCCCAGCTTGAAGCCGGTGCGGTGGTCGAAGGCGGCGATGGGGTTGCGCGTCATGCTCTCGGTGCCCACCACCAGCGCGGCCTCGCAGGCGCCGCCCTGGATGTGTTCGCCGGCCTGGCGGAACAGCTCGAAGCCGGTGCCGCAGATGCGCTGCGCCATGATGGCCGGCACCTCCACCGGCACGCCGGCGTACAGGCCGATGTGGCGCGGCAGGAAGAACTGGTCGAAATCGCCGGGCGCCATGTTGCCCGTGACCACCGAGCCGATGTGCTCGCCCGGCACGCCCGCGCGCGCCAGCGCTTCGCGCGCGGCCTTGATGCCCAGGTCGGTGGGCGAGATGTGGCCGAGCGCGCCGCAGTAGTCCACCAGGGGGGTGCGCACGCCGTCGAGCAGCCAGACGTCGTCGAACGCGTTGAAGAATCCTCGGGAAGCCATGTCGTCTTTCGTTTATTCGGGTTTCAGGATGGCGTGCAGCGTGTCGGCGTGCAGGCGCTCCACGGTCTCGGCCCGGTGGGCCAGCACCGCGCGCTGGTTGATCGAGCCCTTGTCGGTGATCTCGCCGCGGTCGATGGTGGGCGGGTCGGCCAGCAGGCACAGGCGCGCGATGCGGCTGGCGCTGCCGGTGGACGTCTTGGCCAGCTCGGTCACCACGCGCTGGAAATGCGCGAGCACGGGCGCGCTGTTGAGCACCTCGTGCAGCGAGGCCTCGGCGCCCAGGCCGCTGAGCGCGCGCACCGCGCCGGTGGGGAACACCATGGCGCCGACTTCCTTCATGTTCAGGCCGGTGAGCACCACGTCCTGGATGTAGGGCGCGCCGGCGGCGATGATCTTGGCGCGCAGCGGGCCCACGCTCACGAAGGTGCCGGTGGCGAGCTTGAAGTCTTCGGCGATGCGGCCGTCGAATTTCAGGCCTTGGTGGATGTCGGTCTCGTCGATCCACTTCACCGCATCGCCGGTCTTGAAGAAGCCTTCTTCGTCGAAGGACTCGGCGGTCTCCGCCGGCATGCGCCAGTAGCCCGGCGTGACGTTCGGGCCCTTGTAGCGCACCTCCGTCTTGCCGTCGGTGTCGACCAGTTTGAGCACCAGGCCCGGCGTGGGCAGGCCCAGGTCGCCGGCCTTCACGTTGGCGCTGGTCACGTACAGGCCGAACGGGCCCGACTCGGTCATGCCCAGGCCCGTGCCCATGACGATGCGCTCGCCGATCTCCTGTTCCTGCACCGCGTGCAGGGCGTCCCACACCGGCTGGGCCAGGGCGGCGCCCGCGTAGAAGAACATGCGCACGCGCGAGAGCAGGGTCTTGCGCAGGGCCTCGTCGGTCTTCATCGCGTTGGCAATCGCCTCGAAACCCGTGGGCACGTTGAAGTACACCGTGGGCGCGATCTCGCGCAGGTTGCGCAGCGTCTCGGCCATCAGCGCGGGCGTGGGTTTGCCGTCGTCGATGTAGAGCGTGCCGCCGTGGTACAGCACCATGCCGACGTTGTGGTTGCCGCCGAAAGTGTGGTTCCAGGGCAGCCAGTCCACCAGCACCAGCGGGTTCTCGGCCAGCACCGGCATCGACTCCGTCATCTGCTGCTGGTTGGCGCACCACATGCGCTGCGTGTTGATCACGGCCTTGGGCATCTTGGTCGAGCCCGAGGTGAAGAGGAACTTGGTGATGGTGTCCGGGCCGGTGGCGGCCATGGCGGCGTCCACCGCCGGTGTGGCCTCGGTGGCCAGCAGCGAGGCGAACGAGGTGGTGGCACGGCCGGGCACGCTGCCCTCGGTCGTCACCAGCTCCACGTCGGCCCCCAGCGTGGCCAGCATGGCGCGGCTGTAGCGCTGCGCGTCGGCGGCGAACACCAGGCCGGGCGTGAGCGTCTTCACCACGTGGTGCAGCTTGTCGAAGTCCTGGCTCACCAGCGAGTAGGCCGGCGAGGTCGGGCAGTAGGCAATGCCGGCGTAGACGCAGCCCAGCGCGAGCAGCGCGTGTTCCAGGTCGTTCTCGCTCAGGATCAGCACCGGCTTCTCGGCGGACAGGCCGCGGTTCAGCAGGCCCTGGCCGATGCGGCGCGCCGCATCGAGCGCCTGCGCGAAGCTGATGTGGCGCCAGTCGCCCGTGGTGCCGTCGGCGTTCTTCGCGCGGCGCGCGAACACGGTCTGGTCGGGGCGCGTCCGGGCCCAGTGCACCAGCCGGTCGGTGATGCGACCGGGGAAGGCGGGCAGGTCCTGCTGCGCGCTCAGGTAGTGCACGCCGGTGTCGCCGTCGCGCAGCGTGGCGCGGGTGACACCGAAGGTCAGGGGCCGGTAACGGGCGGCCGTGGCGGGGTTCTGGCTCATGTCTCTCTCGGGCTTTTCTTTATCGATCAGTTTCTCGAGTCGCGTGTCTCATTCCAGAGATGCCGCGGAACCGGCTTTGCCGGGCCGCTGGCATCGCCCCCCTCCGGGGGGTGACGCCGAAGGCGGCGCGGGGGGAGCGACGTCAGTCGCGTTGCACTTTGTTCGCGCGGCCTTCGAGGAAGGCGCGCACGCGCTCTTTTGCCTCGGGGGCGTTCTGCACGATGGCGGCCATCAGCGCTTCGGTGAAGAAGCCCTGGTCGGCCGGTTGTTCGGCGATGCGCGGCAGGGCGTGCATCAGCGCGTAGTTGGTCAGCGGTGCGTTGCTGGCGATGCGCGTGGCCAGTTCCATGGCTTTTTCCAGTGCCGTGCCTTCGGGCACCAGGTACTGCGCCAGGCCGATGCGCTCGCCGTCCTCGGCCTTGTAGACGCGGCCGGTGAACATCATGTCGGCCATGCGCGCGGCGCCGATCAGGCGCGGGATGCGCACCGAGCCGCCACCGCCCACGAAGATGCCGCGCGAGCCTTCGGGCAGCGCGAAGAAGGACGAGGCGTCGGCCACGCGGATGTGGCAGGCGCTGGCCAGCTCCAGGCCGCCGCCGACCACCGCGCCGTGCAGCGCCGCGACCACCGGCACCGGGCCGTGCTGCACGCACTCCAGCGCGGCGTGCCACATGCGCGAGTGGTGCAGGCCCTGGCCGGCGTCGCGTTCCTGCAGTTCGGAGAGGTCCAGGCCGGCGCAGAAGTGCTCGCCCGCGCCGTGGATCACGGCGGCGCGCACGCCTTGCGGCATGCCCTGGAAGATGTCGCGCAAGGCGAGGATCAGGCCGTCGTTGAGCGCGTTGCGCTTGGCGGGCCGGTTCAGCGTGATGACCGCGATTTCGGACGATTCGCCTTGCAGGCTCAGGCTGATGTCGGTGGAATGGATGGGCATGAGGCAGGAAGGGCTTGCTTGAAGTGAGGTCGCATTATTGTTATAAACAATAACCAAAACAAGCACACCGGTCGAAAACGACCCCCGTGTTTACCCTAGGTAAAGAGACACCCATGGACCACAAGAACCTGCTCGCGATCGACATCCACACCCACGCGGAAGTGAGCTGCCGCAACCCCTTCGACAACTACGGCGAGGAGTACGACCGCGCGGCCGACAAGTACTTCGGCAGCAACCGCCGGCCCACCATCGCCGAGACCATCGCCTACTACCGCGAGAAGAAGATCGGCCTGGTGATGTTCACCGTGGACAGCGAATCGAAACTCGGCCGCCGGCGCATCCCGAACGAAGAGATCGCGCAGGCCGCGCGCGAGAACAGCGACATGATGATTGCCTTCGCCAGCATCGACCCGCACAAGGGCAAGATGGGCGCGCGCGAGGCCGAGCGGCTGATCGCGGAAGAGGGCGTCAAGGGCTTCAAGTTCCACCCCACGGTGCAGGGCTACCACCCTTACGACAAGATGGCCTGGCCGATCTACGAGGTGATCAACGCGCACAAGCTGCCCGCGATCTTCCACACCGGGCACAGCGGCATCGGCTCGGGCATGCGCTGCGGCGGCGGCCTGCGGCTGGAGTACAGCAACCCCATGCACCTGGACGACGTGGCGATCGATTTCCCCGACATGCAGATCGTCATGGCCCACCCCAGCTTCCCGTGGCAGGACGAGGCGCTCAGCGTGGCCACGCACAAGCCCAACGTGTGGATCGACCTCTCGGGCTGGAGCCCGAAGTACTTCCCGAAGCAGCTGGTGCAGTACGCCAACACGCTGCTGAAGGACCGCGTGCTGTTCGGCAGCGACTACCCGCTGATCACGCCCGAGCGCTGGATGAAGGACTTCGAGGTCGCCGGTTTCAAGCCCGAGGTGATGCCCGGCATCCTGAAGGGCAACGCGGTGCGCCTGCTGGGGCTGGATGCCTGAGGCCGCGCCCATGCAGGCCTTCACCACGCTGGCCGACATCGAACGGCTGGAGCAGACCCCGCGCGAACAGGCCGCGCCGCACCGCAGTCCGTATGCGCTGATCCGCGCCACGGCCGAGCGTTTCCCCGAGCGCGAGGCGTTCCGCTTTCTGCCCGACGCCGATCTCGCCACCGAGCCCCGCCGCATCAGCTACCGCGCGCTGCTGGCCGACATCCACCGCGCGGCCAACCTGTTCCGCTCGCTCGGCGTGGGGCCGGACGACGCGGTGGCGCTGCTCGCGCCCAACCTGCCCGAGGCGCATGCGGTGCTCTGGGGCGCGCAGCTCGCGGGCCGCGTGTGTCCCATCAACTACCTGCTGCAGCCCGATCACATCGCGGCCTTGCTGAAAGCCTCGAACGCCAGGCTGCTGGTCGCGCTCGGGCCCAACGGCGAGCTCGCGGTGTGGCCGGTGGCGCAGCAGGTGGAGCAACACCATGCGCTGCCGCTGATCCAGATCCGCGTGGGCGAGTCCACCGCGCCCGAGGTGCCGGTGCTGCAGGACCTGCTCGCCGCGCAGCCCGAGGCGCTGGGCTTCGAGCCCGACCTGAACCCCGACCGTGTGGTGGCGCTGTTCCACACCGGCGGCACCACGGGCGCGCCCAAGCTCGCGCAGCACACCCAGGGCAACGAGGCGCACACGGCCTGGTTCGCCCACGCCTTCTACGACCTGGACGAACACGCGGTGGAGATCAACGGCTTTCCGCTGTTCCACGTGGCCGGCGCCTTCGTCTATGGCCTGGCTTTGCTCGCGGTGGGCGCGCGGCAGGTGCTGCCCACGCTCAGCGGCATGCGCAACACCGGGTTCGTGCAGCGCTACTGGCGGTTCTGCGAGCGCGAGCGGGTGACGCACCTGGCCTGCGTGCCCACGGTGCTCGCGGCCCTGATGGGCGTGCCGGTGGACGCGGACATCACCACCGTGCGCGCGGCCTACACCGGTGGCTCGCCGCTGCCGTCCGAACTCGCGCAACGCTTCGAAGCCGCCAGCGGCATCCCCGTGCGCAACATCCTGGGCATGACCGAGTGCGCGGGGCTGGTGAGCATCGAGCCCTTGCTCGGGCCGCGCACGCCCGGCTCGGCCGGCCTGCGCCTGCCTTACACCGAGGTGCATGCCGTGCCCTGGCGCGATGGCGAGGCGAAGCTGGACGAACGCTGCGCGGCGGGCGAGACCGGCGTGCTGGTGCTGCGCGGCCCGCACGTGAGCCCGGGCTACACCGACGCGGCGCGCAACGCCGGGATGTTCGAGCAGGGCTGGATCGTCACCGGCGACCTGGGCCACCTCGACGAGGCCGGCCGCATCCACATCACCGGCCGCGCGAAGGACGTGATCATCCGCGGCTCGCACAACATCGACCCCGGCCTGGTGGAAGACGCGTTCCTCGCGCACCCCGCCGTGGCCTTGTGCGCCGTGGTGGCCGAGCCCGATGCCTACGCGGGCGAAGTGCCGGTGGCCTTCGTGACGCTCAAGCCGGGTACGACGCTGCTTGCCGATGAGTTGCTGGCGCTGGTTGCGCCGCAGGTCTACGAACGGCCGGCGGTGCCCAAACGCGTGGTGCTGCTCGAGGCCTTGCCCATGACCGCGATCGGCAAGGTGTTCAAGCCCGAGCTGCGGCTGCGCGCGATCGAGATCAAGCTGGCCGAGGCGCTGCGCGAATGGGCGCCCGGTGTGCCGGCCCGCGTGCAGGCGCTGGAGCGGGGCGGGCGGCAGTGCGCGGTGATCACCGTGCCCGGTCCGCGCGACGAAGCGCTGCGCGAGCGCCTCATGCAAGGTCTCGCGGCCATGGCCGTCGAGACCGAGCTGCGCTTCGACTGAGCGAGGGCTACCAGCCGCCGCGCGTGAGCCAGCGCTCGACCTGATCGAGCTTGTCCACGCCCCAGAAGGGTTCGCCGTCCACCACCACGGTGGGCGAGCCGAACACGCCGGCTTTCAGCGACGCGTCGACCATCGCGCGCAGCAGCGACGCGGCTTCGTCGCCCGCGGCCGCCTCGGCCACGGCATCGGCCGACAAACCCTCGGGCAGGGCGAGGCCGCGCAGGGCTTCGGGCGTGGAAAGGTCCTGGCCCTCGCCCCAATAGGCCGCGTAGATCGCGTGCGCCAGCGCGGCCGCGTGGGCCGGCTGGTGCTGCTTCACCCAGGCGAAGGCGCGCGCGCAGGGCAGGGGGTTCATCACCGGGTCGTTCGGCTGGCGCTTCATCGGGAGGCCGTGTTCGCGCGCGTGGCGCAGCACGTCGCGCGCGGTGTAAGGGCCCTTCAGGGGCGTGTCCATCAAGGGTTTGAGGCCCATCACCTTCATCACCGACACGCCCAGCAGCATGGCGCGCCAGTCCACCGCGCGGCCATGGCGGGCGGCCAGGGCCTCGATGCGCAGCGAGGCGAAGTAGCCGTAGGGCGAGATGAAGTCGAAGTGGAACTGGATCGGTGAGCTCATGGGTGAGGGCGAGCGATCAAAAACCGCCTAGCAGGTTTCATAACAAGATGGAATAGCTGTTTGTACCTAAACAGGCTGGCGCGGGGCGCGCGATGGCTGCACAGTGTGCCTCTTGTGCCTGACGCGGCACATGTCATGTCCTGGCCGCCCTTCAGGGGGTGGACCGCACGGATTTCGTTTTTTCTCGCCTTCCCCCTTTCTCTCAGGAGCATCTCCATGACATTCCTTCGACGCCGCAACGCCATCGTGGCGATGGCCGCCCTTGGCGCGGCCACCCTGGCGGGCAGCGCCCTGGCGCAGCAGACCGTGACGCTGCGCCTGCACCAGTTCCTGCCGCCGACGGCGCCCATCCCCGCCCTGGCCATCGTGCCGTGGGCGAAGAAGGTCGAGGCGGAGTCGGGTGGCCGCATCAAGGTGCAGCTGTTCCACTCGATGTCCATGGGTGGTTCGCCGCCGCAGCTGTTCGACCAGGTGCGCGATGGCGTGGTGGACATTTCCTGGACGGTGCTGGGCTACACGCCGGGCCGTTTCAACAAGGCCGAGGTGTTCGAGCTGCCGTTCATGAGCGGCAAGGCCGAGCCGGCGTCGCGCGCGTTCCACGAGTTCGTGGAGAAGCACGCGGCCGATGAATTCAAGGACGTGAAGCTGCTGGCGGCGCACACGCACGGCCCGGGCCTGTTCCACACGAAGGAGCCGCTGACGAAGCTGGAAGACCTGAAGGGCAAGAAGGTGCGCGGCGGTTCGCGGGTGATCAGCAGCATGCTGCTGAAGCTGGGCGCGACGCCGGTGGGCATGCCGGTGCCGGCGGTGACGGAGGCGATGACCAAGGGTGTGATTCAGGGCACGACGATTCCGTGGGAGGTCGTGCCTTCGCTGAAGATCGCGGAGATCGTGAAGAACCACACCACGTTCTCGGGCCCACAGGGTTTGTTCACGCAGACGTTCGCGCTGACGATGAACCGCAACAGCTATGACAAGCTGCCGGCGGATCTGAAGAAGGTGATCGACGCGAATTCGGGTGTGGAGACGGCGGCGTTGTTCGGTCGCGCGATGGACGAGGGTGACCGCATGGGTCTGGCGTCGGCGACGAAGTTGGGCAACAAGGTGGTGACCTTGGACGCTGCCGAAACCAAGCGTTGGCAGGCGACGGCGGCGGCTGTGGAGGCCGATTGGGTGAAGGAAGTGCAGGCCAAGAACATCGACGGCGCGAAGCTGGTGTCCGAGGCTCGGGCCCTGCTTGCCAAGCACAGCAAATAATTCAAGTTTCTCTTGGATGGGCCGCTCCTTCGGGGCGGCCTTTTTTTGTGCCTGCTGGGTGGGCGCGCCAAGCTTGGTGTGCCCACATCTCTTGCAGGACAGTGGCGATGCCCGAATGCGCAGGCCCCCATTCGCGGTTGCCACAGAGGTTGAGCGCCAGCGCGGTGTTGACGAAAGGGTGTTCGCGCGCCCGGGCAGACGACCGCGAGCAGGGCCGGAGCAGGCGGGCGTCGCCACTGGCCTGACGCGAGGTCAACGCCAGAAAAGGAAACTCAGCCCCAAACCTCCCGAGCCGTCTCCACCACAAGGGCGAGCTTCCGACGCTGATCCTCCACAGCGATGTTGTTCCCATGCACGGTCGAAGAGAACCCGCACTGAGGCGATAGACACATCTGCTCCAGCGGCGCGTACTTGGCCGCCTCATCGATGCGCCGCTTCAGATCGTCCTTGCTCTCCAGCTGACCGAACTTCGTCGTCACCAGCCCCAGCACCACGACCTTGCCCTTGCTCAAAAAACGCAAAGGCCGGAAATCCCCCGAACGATCGTCGTCGTACTCCAGGAAAAACGCGTCCAGCTTCATCTCCGACAACAAGGCCTCCGCCACCGGCTCGTAGTTCCCCGCCGCCGCGTGCGTGCTCTTGAAATTGCCCCGGCACAAATGCATCGCCAGCGTCATCCCCGCCGGCTTGTGCGCCACCACCTTGTTGATGAAACCCGCATACCGGTGCGGCAACTCGTTCGGATCGTCCCCCCGCTGCCGCGCCGCCTCCCGCATCCGCTCATCGCACAGATACGCCATGTTCGTGTCGTCCATCTGCACGTAAGTGCAACCCGCGTCCGCCAGACTCTGCAACTCCTCGCCATACGCCTTCGCCACATCGTCGTAGAACACCGGGTCCAGCTCCGGGTAGGCCTCCTTGCTGATCCCCGCGCGCCCACCCCGGAAATGCAACATCGTCGGCGACGGAATCGTCACCTTCGGCGTCACCGGCGCGGGCAGACCCATAGCCGCCACCTGCGCCTTCAGGTACTCGAAGTCCGCCAACTGGATGTTCTTCGCGTGCCGCACCTTGTCGATCACGCGGATCACCGGCGGCGCCAGCTCCTCCGTGCCGTCGGGTTTGCGGATCGTCACCGGAATGTCCGTCTTCACACCGCCCAGCTGCTCCAGGAAATCGATGTGGAAATACGTGCGGCGGAACTCGCCGTCCGTGATCGACTGCAGGCCGACATCGGCCTGGAACTTCACGATCTCGGTGATCGCCCGGTCCTCCACCTCGCGCAGCTGCGCCGCGCTGATCTCGCCCTTGGCCTTCTGCTCGCGGGCTTCGAGCAGGTAGGCCGGTCGCAGAAAACTGCCGACGTGGTCGGCGCGGAACGGGGCATGGGTGCGCAGGCTCATGGTGGAAAACGTCCTCGGGTCGTTGGGTTCTGGAAATGGGGTGAAGGCGCACTTTGCCAGCCTTCAATGCATACATAAACCTATGGAAAACCCCGACTCGATGGCAAATCGCTTGAAAAATGGCGGTTTCTGTATACATTGCGTATCCCATGACCTTGGACGCCACCACCCTGTCCCCGCCCGAGCCCGTGGGCGCCGCCACCGAGAGCGCGCAGGTGCGCGCCCTGCTGCAGCTGCGCGAACTCATCCTCTCGGGTGAGCTGGCCGGCGGCTCGCGCATCGCCGAACTCGCCATCGTGGAGCGCCTGGGCGTCTCGCGCACCCCCATCCGCGCCGCGCTGATGCGCCTGGAGCAGGAAGGCCTGCTCGAAGCCCTGCCCAACGGCGGCTACGTGGTGCAGACCTTTTCCGAGCGCGACATCGCCGACGCGATCGAGCTGCGCGGCACGCTCGAAGGCCTGCTGGCCCGGCTGGCGGCCGAGCGCGGCGCGCCCGGCGCGGTGCTGCTCGAAGCCCGGCAATGCCTCAACCGCCTGGACACCGTGCTCGCCGTGCCCGCGCTCGACGACAAGGGCTTTTCCGACTACGTGGCGCTCAACAGCCAGTTCCACGCCCTGGTCTGGGAAATGGCCGACAGCCCCACCATCGCGCGCCAGCTGGACAAAGTGCTCACCCTGCCGTTCGCCTCGCCCTCGGGCTTCGTCGTGATGCAGGCCCATTCCCAGCGCGCGCGCGACATGCTGGTGGTGGCGCAGGACCAGCACCGCCAGGTGCTCGACGCCATCGAACAGCGCGAAGGCACGCGCGCCGAGGCCATCATGCGCGAGCACTCCCGCCTGGCCCAGCGCAACCTGCGCGAGGTGCTGGCCGGGCACGCCACGGTGCACGCGCCGGCCTCCATGCCGGCCATCAAGCTCATCCGCCGCCGCTGAGGCGGGCGACAACCCGAAGGTTTCATAGAAAAACGGCATAACTGAAAGTCGGTTATCTGGCTGGCGGAGATGCCGGCGGCCATGCACAGTGTGGGCAAGACGTTCTTCAAGCCTGCCGGAAGTCGGAGTGCGCCCACACGCTACCGACCCGGCGAACACAAGGAACTGGAGACAAGCATGAGATTCATCCAACGCCGAACCGCCTTGCTGGCCGTGGGTGCCCTCGCTGGTGCCCTGATGGCGGGCAACGCCATGGCCCAGCAGCAGGTCACGCTGCGGCTGCACCAGATGCTGCCGCAGCAGGCCACCATCCCGGCGCGCGCGCTCATCCCCTGGGCGCAGAAGGTGGAGGCCGAGTCGGGCGGCAAGATCAAGGTCCAGCTGTTCCATGCCATGGCCCTGGGCGGCGCGCCCCCGCAGCTGTACGACCAGGCCCGCGACGGCGTGGTGGACCTGACCTGGACCGTGCTGGGCTACAC
Organism: Hydrogenophaga sp. FW305-3-2-15-A-LB1; assembly: GCF_058787875.1. Classification (NCBI taxonomy): domain Bacteria; kingdom Pseudomonadati; phylum Pseudomonadota; class Betaproteobacteria; order Burkholderiales; family Comamonadaceae; genus Hydrogenophaga; species Hydrogenophaga sp. FW305-3-2-15-A-LB1. The sequence continues at coordinate 26,955 of NZ_JBYTAE010000003.1, forward strand.
CCCGGGCCGCTTCAACAAGTCCGAAGTCTTCGAGCTGCCCTTCATGAGCGGCTCGGCCGAGGAGTCCTCGCGCGCCTTCCAGGAATACGTCGAGAAGTTCGCCGCCGACGAATTCCGCGAGGTCAAGCTGATCGCGGTGCACACCCACGGCCCCGGCCTGTTCCACACCAAGACGCCGGTGACCGGCCTGGAAAGCCTGCGTGGCATGAAGGTGCGCGGCGGCTCGCGCGTCATCAACAACATGCTCACCAAGCTGGGCGCCACGCCCGTGGGCATGCCGGTGCCGGCCGTGACCGACGCCCTGTCCAAGGGCACCATCGACGGCACCACCATCCCCTGGGAAGTCACGCCCTCGCTCAAGGTCACGGAGCTGGTGAAGAACCACACCACCTTCGCCGGCAAGCAGGGCCTGTACACCCAGACCTTCGCGTTCTCCATGAACCGCGCCAGCTACGAGAAGCTGCCGCCCGACCTCAAGAAGGTGATCGACGCCAACTCCGGCATCGAGACCGCCGCCCTGTTCGGCAAGGCCATGGACGACGGCGACAAGGCCGGCCGCGAGATCGCCGAGAAGGCCAGGAACAACATCGTGGCACTCGACGCGGCCGAGACGCAGCGCTGGCGCCGCACCGCGGCCACGGTCGAGACCGACTGGGTCAACGAAATGAAGGGCAAGAACATCGACGGGGCCAAACTCCTGTCGGAAGCGCGTGCGCTGATCGCGAAGTACCAGCGATAATCCCGCACCCCCCACGGGACGGCCCTCCTGGCCGTCCCTCTACTGAGTGACCGATTCGCTTTCGCTGTGCTCAGCGGACGTGAATTGGTCCTTTTTTTGAAGGTGACAAGTTTGAAAGTGCTGTCTTTATTGGCCAGGTTCTGCGCCATCCTGGCCGGGGTCCTGCTCACGGTGATCACCATCATCACCTGCTTCAGCCTGATCGGCCGCAACACCATCGGCGTCACGCTGGTGGGTGACTACGAGCTGACCGCTGTCACCGCGGGCGCGGCGGTCGCGCTCTTCATGCCCTGGTGCCAGCTCAAGCGCGAGAACATCATCGTCGACTTCTTCACCGCCAAGGTGTCCGAAGCCGGCATCGCGCGCCTGGACCGCTTCGGCAGCCTGCTGCTGGCCATCCTCATGTTCGCGCTCGCGTGGCGCACCGCCATCGGCGGCATGAGCGCCCACAGCTCGCAGACCACCACCATGATGCTCGGCTTCCCCGAGTGGATCACCTACGCCTTCATGGTTCCGCCGTTCGTGCTGACTGGCTTGATCGCCCTGTACCAGGCATTCATTGGCAATTTTTCGGAGCAGGGCGAATGAGTTCTTTGAGTCTCGCGGGGTTGATCTTCGCAGTGATGTTGGTCCTGATGGCGATCCGCGTGCCGATCGCCGTCTCCATGTTCGCCGCCGGCGCCTTCGGCTACATCTACCAGGTGGGCCTGCCGCCCTTCTTCAACAACCTCAACGGCATGGCGTTCGCGCGCTTCGCCAGCTACGACCTCTCGGTCATTCCGCTGTTCATCCTGATGGGCAACTTCGCCACCCAGGGCGGCATCTCCAAGGCGCTGTTCCAGTTCGCCGCCGTGGTCATGGGCCGCTTCAAGGGCGGCCTGGCCATGGCCGCCGTGCTGGCCAGCGCGGGCTTCGGCGCCATCTGCGGTTCGTCGGTCGCCACGGCAGCCACCATCACCTCGGTGGCCCTGCCCGAGATGCGGCGCCACGGTTATTCCGGCCGCCTGTCCACCGGCACGCTGGCCGCGGGCGGCACGCTGGGCGTGCTGATCCCGCCCTCGGTGCCGCTGGTGATCTACGCCATCCTGACCGAGCAGAACATCGCCAAGCTGTTCGCCGCGGCCATGATCCCCGGCATCATCGCCGCCGTCGGCTACATGATCGCCATCGCGATCTACGTGCGCCTCGTGCCCGGCCACGCGCCTGAGCACGACGCCAACGACCAGAAGCTCACGCTGCAGGCCCTCATGGGCGTGGCGCCCATCGCGATCGTGTTCCTGATCGTCTTCGGCGGCATCTACGGCGGCCTGTTCACGCCCACCGAAGGTGCCGGCGTGGGCGCGGGCGCGACCTTCATCGCGGCCCTGCTCAAGCGCGAACTCACCTGGGCCAAGGTCAAGCTGTGCTTCTACTCCACGGCGGCGGCCAGCGCGATGATCTTCATGATCTTCATCGGCGCCGACCTCATGAACTCGGCCCTGGCCCTCACCCAGGTGCCGGCGCAGCTGGCCTCGGTCATCCAGGGCTGGGACGTCTCGCCGCTGATGGTGGTGGGCGGCATCCTGCTGTTCTACGTGGTGCTGGGCGCGGTGATGGACGAGCTCTCCATGATCCTGCTGACCATCCCGATCTTCTTCCCGGTGGTGATCGGCCTGGACTTCGGCATGCCGCAGGAATCCGTGGCGATCTGGTTCGGCATCATGGTGCTGATGACGGTGGGCTTCGGTCTGCTCGCGCCGCCGGTGGGCCTGAACGTCTACGTGGTCAACGGCCTGGCCAAGACCGTGCCGATCGGTGAGAGCTACCGTGGCGTGATGCCTTTCCTGGCCAGCGACGTGGTGCGCACCCTGCTGGTGCTCTTCTTTCCGGCCGTCTCTCTCTGGTTGGTTCAATTCGTGGGGTAAATGACATGACGACATTCCTGAATCTCCGTCGCCGCGCCGTGCTCGGCGCCACCCTGGCCACCGCCGCCATGGGCCTGGTGGCCCTGCCGGCCGTGGCGCAGTCCGCCTTCCCGTCCAAGGGCCTGCGCATCGTGGTGCCGTTCGGCCCCGGTGGCGTGGGGGACCTCACCGCCCGCATCGTGGCCGAGAAGCTGACCAGCCAGCTCGGCCAGCCGGTGGTGATCGACAACCGCCCCGGTGCCGGTGGCGTGGTGGCCGCCGAGTCGGTCGCGCGTTCCGAGCCCGATGGCCACACCATGTTCCTGATGTCCAACGGCACCGCCGTGACGGCCAGCCTGTTCCAGAAGCTGCCGTTCGACACCATCAAGGATTTCACGCCGGTCTCCACGCTGGGCTACTTCGACATCGCCGTGGTGGTGCCCGCGAACTCGCCGCACAAGACCCTGGGCGAGCTGGTGAGCTTCGCCAAGGCCAACCCCGGCAAGATCAACATCGGCAGCATCAACATCGGCAGCACCCAGCACCTCGCGGCCGAGCTGTTCAAGAGCACGGCCGGCATCGACGCGCAGATCGTGCCCTACAACGGCTCGCCCGCGCTGATCGGCGCCATCCGTGGCCAGCAGGTCGACGTGGCGGTGGAAATCCTGGCGCCGGTGCTCACGCAGATCCAGGGCGGCGCCCTGCGCGCGCTGGCCGTGACCGGCGAGAAGCGATCCATCGTGCTGCCCGAGGTGCCCACGGCGGTCGAGGCCGGCGTCAAGGACTACATCGCGTCGTCCTGGAACGCGCTGGCCGTGCCCTCGAAGACGCCGCGCGCGGTGGTGGAGCGCCTGCACAAGGAAATCGCCACCGCCGTGGCCGATCCCGGTGTGCGCGAAAAGCTGCGCGGCCTGAACATCGACGCGCGCTCGAGCACGCCGGAACAGAACGCGGCCTTGCTCGCGTCCGACATCCGCCGCTGGAGCGGTGTGATCGAGAAGGCCAAGATCCAGAAGCAGTGATCGGAGCACCCCCCGCCGCGCTGCCGCGCGTCCCCCCTGGAGGGGGGCGGGCCTGGCGGCCCGGCAAAGCCGGTTCCGCGGGCCCCCTGGATGGGGGCACGCGCGCCGGCTGATTTTTTCTTTCTTTTTTTTCCTTCCCCCTTGCTCGATATCCTGGCCATCACCGGGCCGATCTACCTTTGCATCGCGCTGGGTTTTGCGGCTGTGCGCTGGCGGGTGTTTTCGCCTGCGGACATGCGGGTGATGGGCAAGTTCGTCATCCAGTTCGCGCTGCCGGCGCTGCTTTTCAATGCGCTGGCTTCGCGGCCGATCGCCGAGTTGCTGCAGCCGGCCTACCTGCTGGCTTTCGGCGTGGGTTCGGTGGTGTGGCTGCTGATCAGCCTGTGGGGCGCGCACCGCCTGCAGAAGCGCTCGCTGACCGAGAGCGCCTACACCACCATGGGCATGACCTGCGGCAACAGCACCTTCATCGGTTACCCGGTGGTGCTGCTGGCGATCGGGCCGCTGGCGGGCGTGGCGCTGGCGATGAACCTGCTGGTGGAAAACCTCATCAAGCTGCCGCTGCTGATGACGCTGGCCGATGTGGGGGCGTCGGACACGGCGCGCTCGTCCTGGAGGCACGCCTTGCGCGAGACGCTGCACCGCCTGGTGCGCAACCCCATGATCATCGCCATCGTGCTGGGTTTCGTGGTCGCGCTGCTGGGCTGGCCCATCCCGTCGGTGATCGCGCGCACGGTCAACCTGTTCGGCGCGGCCAGCGGCGGCCTGGCGCTGTTCATCATCGGCGGCACGCTGGTGGGCCTGCAGGTGCGCGGCCTGCGCCGCCAGGTGGCGCAGATCACCCTCGGCAAGCTGCTGCTGCACCCCGCCGCGGTGTGGGCCGCCGTGATGCTCCTGCCCCTGATCGGCCTGCCCGCGCTCACCGGCGAGCTGCGCGCCGCGGTGGTGCTGTCCGCCGCCATGCCCATGCTGGGCATCTACCCGCTGCTCGCGCAGCGCCACGGCCATGAAGGCTTCACCGCGGCCGCGCTGCTGGCCACCACCGTGGCCTCGTTCTTCACGCTCAGCGCCATCCTCTGGTTGATGCGCCACAGCGCCGGCTGGTTGAGCTAAGCCACCAGCTTCCTGATGAGTTCCAGCGTGGTCTGCTGCGTCAGCGTGGCTGGGCGCTGTGAACTCACGGCCAGGCACAGGCGGGTGCGCAAGGGCGGGTCGCTCACCGGGCGCATGCGGTAGGCCGAAGGCCGGATCGAGCTGAACACCGCGTTGCGCGAGAGCAGGGCGGCGCCCGCGCCGTCGGCCACGAGGTCGAGGATGGCCGAGACGCCGTCGATTTCCAGCGCGATGTGGGGCCGGCAGCCGATGTTGGCCATCTCGGTTTCCACGTGCATGCGGATCGCGTTGGGCCGGCTCGGGATCACCAGCGGCAGTTCGGCCACCTCGCGCAGCGGGATCGCCAGGGGCGGCGGGTCTTCCGGCAGGCCCGGCGGGCGGGGCTCCACCAGCACCAGTTCCTCGTCGGGCAGCGGGTGGATCTCGAGTTCGGGCGAGGGCTGCGCGTTGTAGAGCACGGCGATGTCCAGCCGGCCGTTCACCAGCGATTCCTGCATGGTCATGGACAGGCCCTCGCTGATCGACAGGCTGGCCTGCGGCAGCTGCTGGCGGAAGGCGCGCGTGAGCGGCACCGTGAGCACGCGCGCCAGGCTGGGCGGCAGGCCGATGGCCACGCGCCCGGCCAGCGCGCCGCGCACCCGGCCCAGCTCTTCGCGCGCCCGCTCCACCTGGTGCAGGATGCCGCGCCCGTGCGCCAGCAGCAGCTTGCCGGCCTCGGTGGGCGTGGCGCCCCGGCCGTTGCGCACCAGCAGGTTCTGCCGCAGTTCCACCTCCAGCAGGCGCACCTGGCGCGAGAGCGCGGGCTGCGCCACATTCAGCGCCATGGCGGCGCGTGTGAAGCTGCCGAGTTCGGCCACGCGCACGAAGTATTCGAGTTGTTTCAGGTCCATGGGAAAGGTCGGGTTGCAGCCCCCATCATAGTTATGTGATTTTGTTCTAGCTGATAGCCGCGACTGTGACTTTTCTTGAGGGGTGCTGGGGGTCACAATGCGCCCTTCAACCCCGAGTCCCTGTTCATGACCACCGAGACCCCACCGAGCATCCGAGGCATTTCGTCCATGGCCACCCGCCAGGTGCTGGCCGAACTGGGCGCGGCGTTCGAGCAACGCGCGGGCGGCGCGGTGGCGATCGAGGCCGTCGGCGGCGTGGACGCGGCCAAACGCGTTGCCGCCGGCGAGCGCTTCGACGTGGTGATCCTCGCCTCCGACGCGATCGACAAGCTGATCGCCGCCGGCCACCTGCAGGCCGGCAGCCGCGTGGACCTGGTGCGCTCGAGCGTGGCCATCGCGGTGCGCGCGGGCGCGCCGGTGCCCGACATCGGCTCCGAAGCCGCGCTGAAGCGCGCCGTGCTGGCCGCGCGCAGCATCAGCTACTCCACCGGCCCCAGCGGCGTGGCGCTGGCTGCGCTGTTCGAACGCTGGGGCGTGGCCGACGAGGTGCGCGGGCGCACCGTGCAGGCACCGCCCGGTGTGCCGGTGGGCACGCTGGTGGCGCGCGGCGAGGTCGAGCTGGGCTTCCAGCAGCTCAGCGAGCTGATCCACGTCGACGGCATCACCCTCGTCGGCGGCATGCCGCCCGAGGTCGAGATCACCACCGTCTTTTCCGCCGGCCTGCCCGCCGACGGACCCCAGGCCGCGCGCGTGCGCGCCCTGCTCGAATTCATGACATCCCCCGATGCCGAAGCGGCCAAGCGCCGCCAGGGCATGGAACCCGCCTGAATCCACCGACCCCCAAGAGGAGCCCCTACATGAGTCTCATCATCGACTGCCACGGCCACTACACCACCGCCCCCAAGGCGCTGGAGGCCTGGCGCAACCAGCAGATCGCGGGCATCCAGGACCCGGCGCTCATGCCGAAGGTCGCCGACCTGAAGATCAGCGACGACGAACTGCGCGAGTCCATCGAGACCAACCAGCTCAAGCTGATGAAGGAACGCGGCAGCGACATCACGCTGTTCTCGCCGCGCGCGAGCTTCATGGCGCACCACATCGGTGACTTCAACGTCTCCAGCACCTGGGCCGCCATCTGCAACGAGCTGTGCCACCGCGTCTCCACGCTGTTCCCCGACCACTTCGTGCCGGTGGCCATGCTGCCGCAGTCGCCCGGTGTCGATCCGAAGACCTGCATCCCCGAGCTGGAGAAGTGCGTCAAGGAATACGGCGCGGTCGGCATCAACCTCAATCCCGATCCTTCGGGCGGCCACTGGACCAGCCCGCCGCTGACCGACAAGCACTGGTACCCCATCTACGAAAAGATGGCCGAGTACGACCTGCCGGCCATGATCCACGTGAGCACCAGCTGCAACGCCTGCTTCCACACCACCGGCGCGCACTACCTCAACGCCGACACCACCGCCTTCATGCAGCTCATCCAGGGCGACCTGTTCAAGGACTTCCCGACGCTGAAGTTCCTGATCCCGCACGGCGGCGGCGCGGTGCCCTACCACTGGGGCCGTTTCCGTGGTCTGGCGCAGGAGATGAAGAAGCCGCTGCTGGACACGCACCTGATGAACAACGTGTTCTTCGACACCTGCGTGTACCACCAGCCCGGCATCGACCTGCTCAACACCGTGATCCCGGTGAAGAACGTGCTGTTCGCCAGCGAGATGATCGGCGCCGTGCGTGGCATCGACCCGACGACCGGCAACTACTACGACGACACCAAGCGCTACATCGAGGCATCGAAGATCCTGAGTGCGGACGACAAGCACCAGATCTACGAAGGCAACGTGCGCCGCGTGTTCCCGCGCCTGGATGCGCGTCTCAAGGCCAAGGGCCTGTAAGGAGTTTCACATGTACGAACTGGGCGTTGTCTACCGCAACATCACCCGCGCCGACCGCGCGGCCGCCGACGGCCTGGCGGCACTGGGCTCGGCCACCGTCCACGAGGCCATGGGCCGCGTGGGCCTGCTCAAGCCCTACATGCGCCCGATCTATGCGGGCCAGCAGGTCAGCGGCACCGCCGTCACCGTGCTGCTGCAGCCCGGTGACAACTGGATGATGCACGTGGCCGCGGAGCAGATCCAGCCCGGCGACATCGTGGTGGCCGCCGTCACCGCCGAGTGCACCGACGGCTACTTCGGCGACCTGCTCGCCACCTCGTTCCAGGCGCGCGGCGCCCGCGCGCTCATCATCGACGCCGGCGTGCGCGACGTGAAGACGCTGCAGGAGATGAACTTCCCGGTGTGGAGCAAGGCCATCAGCAGCAAGGGCACCATCAAGGCCACGCTGGGCTCGGTGAACATCCCCATCGTCTGCGCCGGCATGCTGGTGACGCCGGGCGACGTGATCGTGGCCGACGACGACGGCGTGGTCTGCGTGCCCGCCGCGCGCGCCGCCGCCACGCTGGAGGCCGCGCGCAAGCGCGAGAGCTTCGAGGGCGAGAAGCGCGCCAAGCTGGCCAGCGGCGTGCTGGGGCTGGACATGTACAAGATGCGCGAGCCCCTGGCCGCCGCCGGCCTGCGCTATATCGACTAACCCCCACCGCGCTTTGCGCGACCCCCTTGAAAGGGGGCAACACCAGCGGCCCGGCAAAGCCGGTTCCACGGTGTTTCTGGACAGCGTCACTTCATGCAGAAGGATTCGAGAATGACAAAACCGACTTCCGGTGATTTCACCAAAACCGCGGGCTGGCTCGACTGGTACGACGGCCCGAGCAAGCCGCGCTTCCAGCTGCCCGCCGGCGCCGTGGACGCGCACTGCCACGTGTTCGGCCCGGGCGCCGAATTCCCCTACGCGCCCGAGCGCAAGTACACGCCTTGCGACGCCAGCAAGGCCCAGTTGTACGCGCTGCGCGACCACCTCGGCTTTTCGCGCAACGTGGTGGTGCAGGCCACCTGCCACGGTGCGGACAACCGCGCCATGGTCGATGCCTGCCTCTCCAGCGGCGGCAAGGCGCGCGGCGTGGCCACCGTCAAGCGCAGCGTGACCGACGAGGAACTGCAGCAGCTGCACGCCGCCGGCGTGCGCGGCGTGCGCTTCAACTTCGTCAAGCGCCTGGTGGACTTCACGCCCAAGGACGAGCTGATGGAGATCGCCGCGCGCATCCAGAAGCTGGGCTGGCACGTGGTCATCTACTTCGAGGCGGTGGACCTGCCCGAGCTGTGGGACTTCTTCACCGCGCTGCCCACCACCGTGGTGGTGGACCACATGGGCCGCCCCGACGTGAGCAAGCCGGTGGACGGCCCCGAGTTCGAGCTGTTCCTCAAGTTCATGCGCCAGCACCCCAATGTGTGGAGCAAGGTGAGCTGCCCCGAGCGCCTGAGCGTCACCGGCCCCAAGGCGCTGAACGCTGAACAGGCGGCCTACCAGGACGTGGTGCCGTTCGCGCGCAAGGTGGTCGAGGAGTTCCCCGACCGCGTGTTGTGGGGCACCGACTGGCCGCACCCCAACCTCAAGGACCACATGCCCGACGACGGCCTGCTGGTCGACTTCATTCCGCAGATCGCGCCCACGGCCGAGCTGCAGAAGAAGCTGCTCGTCACCAACCCCATGCGCCTTTACTGGCCCGAGGAACAAGTATGAACCCCCACGCTCATCACTTCGTGTATTCGCTGCCCCCCGAGGGGGCGCATGCCGCCCTTGAGGCGGCTCGGCGGGAGGCATAACCATGGCCCTGGACAAACCCTACCTGGACGTGCCCGGCACGACCATCTTCGACGCCGAGCAGAGCCGCAAGGGCTACTGGCTCAACCAGTTCTGCATGAGCCTGATGAAGGCCGAGAACCGCGAGCGCTTCAAGAAGGACGAGCGCGCCTACCTCGACGAGTGGGCCATGACGGAAGAGCAGAAGCAGGCCGTGCTCGCGCGCGACCTGAACTGGTGCATCCGCCTGGGCGGCAACATCTACTTCCTGGCCAAGATCGGTGCCACCGACGGCAAGAGCTTCCAGCAGATGGCGGGCTCCATGACCGGCATGACCGAAGAGGAGTACCGCAACATGATGGTGGCCGGCGGCCGTTCGGCCGAAGGCAACCGCGTGGTCGGCGAAGACGGCGATGCCCAGGCGCACCGCCAGCCACAGGGAAAAGGAAAGAACTGACATGGCCCGCATCACCGCATCCGTCTACACCTCGCACGTCCCGGCCATCGGCGCCGCGCTCGACCTCGGCAAGACCCACGAGCCCTACTGGCAACCGGTCTTCCAGGGCTACGAGTTCGGCAAGCAGTGGATGAAGGACAACAAGCCCGACGTCATCTTCCTGGTTTTCAACGACCACGCCACGGCCTTCAGCCTGGACATGATCCCCACCTTCGCGATCGGCACCGCCGCCGAGTACCAGCCGGCCGACGAGGGCTGGGGCCCGCGCCCCGTGCCCAAGGTGATCGGCCACCCGGACCTGGCCTCGCACATCGCGCAGTCGGTGATCCAGCAGGACTTCGACCTCACCATCGTCAACAAGATGGACGTGGACCACGGCCTGACCGTGCCGCTCTCGCTGATGTGCGGCCCGCAGGACCCGGTCAAGGGCGCCTGGCCCTGCCCGGTGATCCCGTTCGCGGTCAACGTGGTGCAGTACCCCGTGCCCAGCGGCCGGCGCTGCTACAACCTCGGCAAGGCCATCGCCAAGGCGGTGGCCAGCTACGACGAGGACATCAACGTGCACATCTGGGGCACGGGCGGCATGAGCCACCAGCTGCAGGGACCGCGCGCGGGCCTGATCAACAAGGACTTCGACAACGCCTTCCTCGACAAGCTGATCAGCGACCCCGAGGCCGCCGCCGACATCCCGCACATCGACTACGTGCGCGATGCGGGCAGCGAAGGCATCGAACTCGTGATGTGGCTGATCGCGCGCGGCGCGATGGCCGATGCGGCCGGCGGCCCCCGCCCGAAGGCCGTGCAACGCTTCTACCACGTGCCCGCGTCGAACACGGCGGTGGGCCACCTGATCCTGGAGAACACCTGACATGAGCAAAACCATCAAAGTCGCCCTCGCGGGCGCTGGCGCCTTCGGCGTCAAGCACCTGGACGGCATCAAGAACATCGACGGCGTCGAGGTCATCTCGCTGGTCGGCCGCGAGCTGGACAAGACGAAGGAAGTGGCCGCCAAGTACGGCATCGGCCACGTCACCACCGAGCTGTCCGAATCGCTCGCGCTCAAGGAGCTGGACGCCGTCATCCTGTGCACGCCCACGCAGATGCACGCCGAGCAGACCCTGGCCTGCCTGAACGCCGGCAAGCACGTGCAGGTGGAGATTCCGCTGGCCGACAGCCTCGCGGGCGCGCAGGCCGTGGTGGAGCTGCAGAAGAAGACCGGCCTGGTCGCCATGTGCGGCCACACGCGCCGCTTCAACCCCAGCCACCAGTACGTGCACAACCAGATCCAGGCCGGCAAGTTCAACATCCAGCAGATGGATGTGCAGACCTATTTCTTCCGCCGCACCAACACCAACGCGCTGGGCCAGGCGCGCAGCTGGACCGACCACCTGCTGTGGCACCACGCCGCGCACACGGTGGACCTGTTCGCCTACCAGGCCAACAGCCCCATCGTGCAGGCCAACGCCGTGCAGGGCCCGATCCACCCGACGCTGGGCATCGCCATGGACATGAGCATCCAGCTCAAGGCCGCCAACGGCGCGATCTGCACGCTGTCGCTCTCGTTCAACAACGACGGCCCGCTGGGCACCTACTTCCGCTACATCGGCGACACCGCGACCTACCTCGCGCGCTACGACGACCTGTTCAACGGCAAGGAAGAGCAGATCGACGTGTCCAAAGTGGCCGTGAGCATGAACGGCATCGAGCTGCAGGACCGCGAGTTCTTCGCCGCGATCAAGGAAGGCCGCGAGCCCAATTCGAGCGTGGGCCGGGTGTTCGCCTGCTACCAGGTGCTGCACCAGCTCGAGCAGCAGCTCAACGCGGCCGGCTGAGCCGGCGCGCCGATCGGCCCAGATGCACCCCAGCGCCTTCGACCACGGTCGCCTGTTCTTCGACACCTACCTCGATCCGCAGGCCGCACCCACCGTGCTCGACATCGGGGCGCAGGACGTGAACGGTTCGCTGCGCTCGCTGGCACCGGCGGCCAGCCGCTACATCGGCGTGGACTTCGCGCCCGGGCGCGGGGTGGACGTGGTGCTCGACGACCCGTACCACCTGCCGTTCGCCGACGGGAGCATCGACGCCGTGGTCAGCAGCTCCTGCTTCGAGCACATCGAGCTGTTCTGGCTGAGCTTCAACGAGGTGCTGCGGGTGCTCAAGCCCGAGGGCCTGTTCTACCTCAACGCGCCCTCCAACGGCGACTTCCACCGCTACCCGGTGGACTGCTGGCGCTTCTACCCCGACGCCGGCGGCGCGCTCGTGCGCTGGGGCGTTCGCTCGGGCCACCGCCCGGCCCTGCTGGAGTCGTTCACCGCCTACCAGCAGCTCGACGTGTGGAGCGACTTCGTGGCGGTGTTCGTGAAGGACGAGGCCTGCGTTGAGCGCCACCCCGCGCGCATGCTCGATCGGGTGGGGCGCTACATGAACGGTCGCCGCCACGGCGTGCAGGGCATCCTGTGCCCGCAGGACCACACGGAAGAGGGCGCGCGCCTGCGCCGCCTGACCGGCCACCCCCAGGGCCTGGGCTGAGCCCTGGCGCGGCGGCTCAGGCGGTCTTGCGCAGCCACAGGCTGCCGCCGGTGTTGCGCAGGCAGGCCGGCATGTGCGCGGCGAAGAAATCGCGGTGGAAGTGGGCCATGTAGGTGTTCATCAGCAGCACCTCGAAGGCGCTGTTGTACTGAAGGAAGGCCCGGACCATGTAGGCCTCGTTCCAGACCCGGCCTTCGTAGATCCATTCCTTCGGGTACTCGAAGGGGTAGAAGACGTCGTGCAGGTGGATCACCACGCCCGGGGCCAGCGCCGGAAGGATCTCGAACAGCAGGCGGTTGACGTCGCTGCCGATCTTGCCGACGTGCGTGGAGTCGATGAACAGCACGTCGTTCTCGCGCAGCTGGGTGAACACCGCCAGGTCCACCTCCTGCAGCGCCTGGGCGAGCACGGTCGTGGTGGCCAGGTCTTCGGGCCGCAGCAGCGACTGCAGCAGCTGCGGGTAGGGGTCGATGAAGGTGGTGTGCATCGACGGGTCCAGGAAGTACTGCCGGGTGTCCAGCGTGACGCACGACGAGTGGCCCGACCCCACCTCCACCAGGCGCGCGGGCCGCAGGGTGCGCAGCATGCAATGCAGCATGATCGCGTCGGAGTAGCTGTAGGCCGGGTTCAGGTAGTGGTAGCGCAGCCCGGGCCGGGGCTCGTCGCCGAAGGGGATGTCGGGGTAGAGCGCCGCGAAGCCGTGCAGCAGCGCCAGCTGTTCGGGCTCGCGCAGGTCGATGCCGGGCAGGGTGGCGGGCGGCGCGCCGAACAACCGGGCCTCGTGGCGCCGAACCTCGTCCAGATCGGGCAAGGGCGAGTAGTAGTGGCCGGGCGGAAACATGGTGGGGGCGGTCTCGGGTGCGGTGGCGGTCGGGCGGACAAATTCTATCGAGCACACTAGGCGGGTCCGCATCCTCTTTTCACGCCCCAGCGATGTCCCCTGCGACCCCTTCCAACCCCGCCGACCCCGGCGCTGCCGCCCAGCTCGACGCCGTCTGGGGCGACCCGGCCACCTGGACCGAACACGGCCTGCACTGGACCCACCTGCCGGCGGTGAAGGCCCGCATCGCCGAGATGGTCTCGGGCGACGCGGGCATCCACCCGCTGGAGTGGTTCTTCCGCCAGGTGGCCGCCGAGCGGCCCCTGCCGCTGCGGCGGATCCTGGTGCTGGCCTGCGGCGCGGGGTATGTGGAGCGCGAGGCGGTGTCCCGGGGCTGGGCCGCCTCGGCGGTGGCGATCGATCTCTCGTCCCAGGTGCTGGCGCGCGCGCGCGCGCAGGCCCAGGCCGAGGGGCTGGCCATCGAGTACCACCATGCCGACATGAACCGCCTGCCCCTGGGGCAGGCGCCTTTCCTGCCCGGGACCTTCGACGCCGTGCTGGGCGTGGCCGGCGTGCACCACGGCAGCGACCTCGAGCGCCTGTACGCGGACGTGGCCGCGCTGCTGGTGCCCGGCGGCTGGTTCTTTCTCGACGAGTACGTGGGCCCGGACCGCTTCCAATGGCCGCAGGCGCAAGAGCGCCACCTCAACACCTTGCTGGACCTGTTGCCGCCGCGCCTGCGCATGACGACCGACGGCCGGCTCAAGGGCAACGCGCGCCGCCCGAGCGTGCAGGAGGTGATCGCGGTGGACGCCAGCGAAGCGGTGCGCTCGTCCGAGCTGCTGCCGCTGCTGCCGGGCCATTTCGAGGTGCAGGCCGTGCGCCCCTACGGCGGCTCGATGCTGCACCTGGTGCTGGGGAGCATCGCGCAGAACTTCGCGCCGGCGGCCGAGGCGCCTTATCTGAATGCCTTGATGGAGGCCGAGGACGAGCTGATCCGCGCGGGGCAGATCGGGCACGACTTCGCCTGCGTCATCGCGCGTCCGCGGCCTGCCGCAGCCAGCGCCGCACCGCCTCCGGATCGTTGAGACCCAGGGCCAGCACGCGCGAGGGCGCATGCAGCGCGGCGTCGGGCGGCAGCCGGGCATAACTCTCGCGGATCGCGGCCCGCCGTTCGCTCAAGCGGGTGTTCGACGGGTCGAGCCCGGTCACCACGGTGAGTCCCGAGGGCGCGGTGGGCAGCGTGACGATGCGCAGATCGGGCCGCAGGGCGCGCAGGCAGGGCACGATCTTCCAGCCGTCGCCCGTGTGGAAACCGGTGAGGTGTTCGCGGCCGGCGGTCTCGGCGGTCAGCGGCACGGTGTCGTGCAGCAGCAGCACCGCGCCCGGCGCGGCCAGGCGCTCGGCACCGATGACGTCGTCGAGCACGGTGTCGAAGCGGTGATCGCCGTCGATGAAGGCGAGGTCGAAGCCGGTGTCGGCGAGGCCGCTGTCCGCTGGCACGGCGGCGAAGAAGTCGGCGCTGGTGCGGCGGTAGAGCCGCGCCGGCCCCGCGCAGCGGCTCAGGGGATCGCCCTTGGGCGCGGGGTCGACGCCGATCACCCGCGTGTCCGGCCCCGCCAGGGCCAGCGTGTGGCCATGCTCCACGCCCAGCTCGAGGTAGATCCGCGGCTTCAGCTGTTGGTGGAACCAGGCGAGCCAGTGGCGGTAGTCCGGCCCGGGCCAGCGCAGGCGGGCCAGGGTCACGTGCACGCCAGGCAGGTTGGGCTCCAGCGCGAGGGCGTCCCACAGCACGGCTTCGGCCGCATCGGTCGCGCCCTCGGCGCTCAGGCGGCGCCAGCGGCGCAGGGCCGAGGTCTCCAGCGGATGCACGGGGGCGCTCACGCGGCGCCTTCCAGCACCTGCCGCAACAGCTGCCCGAAGCGCTGCGGGGCGTAACGTTCGGCGCACTGCTGCCACGCGGCCTGCTGTTGCCGTGTCCACAGGCCGTCGTCGCGCAGCAGGCGCGCGATGCCGTCGGCGAAGCTGCGCGCGTCGCGGCCGGCCTGGATGTCGAGGCCTTCGCGCCAGCCGAGCTGGCGCACCAGCAGCGCCGAGGCGGCGACCGGGATGCCCTGCGCGGCGGCCTCGATCACCTTCGCCGGCACACCGCCGGCGAAGCGCACCGGCGCGATGAAGACCCGCGCGCCGTCGTACAGCGGCTCCAGCGCCTCGCGCGGGCCCAGCACCTGCACATCGTCACGGGCCAGCGCCATGATCCGGGCCGAACGGTTGATGCCCACGACGGAGAGCACCGGTGGCCGGGGCAACTGCGCGCGCAGCAGCGGCATGACCTGTTCGATGAACCACACCAGCCCGTCTTCGTTGGGTGTGTCGGGGTGCAGCGCGCCCACGAACAACAGGCCGCTGCGCCCGGCCGGCCCGGGCGCGTCGCGGCGCACGGCCATGCCGTGGCTCAACAGCGTGACGCGGTGGCCGGCCGCGCGAAAACACTCGGCGTCGCGCCGCGACACCACCAGCACGTCGCTGGCGCCGCGCGCCAGGGCGATCTCGCGCGCCAGATGCGCCTGCGCCGCCGCACGCGACATCGGCTTGCCGCGCACGCCGGCCTCGGCGATCTCGCGCAGCGCGAACAGCGCTTCGGCGTCGTAAACCAGGCGCATGCCGGCGAAGAGTTCCGGCCGGCGCGCGCGCAAGGGCTGCAGGGCCCGCAGGTTGGGCGGGCGGCTGACCAGCAGCACGTCGTACACGCCGCGCCGGCGCTCGAGGAAGTCCTCGAGCCGCGCCAGGCCGTGGTGCAGCACCACCTCGACGCTGGACGGCACCGAGGCGTGCACCTCGCGCCAGTCGTCGTCGGTCTGCCACAGCGGGAAGAAGCTCACCGGCCAGTCGCGCAGGGCCTGCAGCATGAGGCGCGCGCGCGGCAGCCCGCCGCCCTTGACCATGTGCGGCACCTCGTTGTCGATGATGAGCACGCGCGGGCGGCGCGGCTGGTCTTCGGGCGAGCGCCAGCGGTCGCCGTCGAGCCGGGGCGCCATGGGGTAGGGGCGGTCCTGCAGCCAGTCGGCGTAGCGCGCCTGGAAGCGCGCGCGGTTCTCGCGCATGCGGTGGCCGGCTTCGTCGCCGGGGGCGCTGCCCCATTCCACGTGTTCCACCAGCACGCCGGGCTCGACCACCACGCGAAAGCCGGCGCGCCACACGCGCAGGCAGAAGTCGGCGTCCTCGTAGTAGGCCGGGACGAAGGCTTCGTCGAAGCCGCCGAGCATGCGCCACAGCGGCGCCGGCACGGCCAGGAACACGCCGGAGACGTAGTCGGTGGCGCGGCTGGTCATGGCTGCGGGGCAGAAGGCGTCTTCGTCGCGCCCGATGCCGTGCGCGTTGCCGTCGCGGAAGATGAGGTTGCCCACCTCCTGCAGCCCGCCCGCGCTGAGCACGATGCGCCCGCCCAGCGCGCCGACGGCGGGGTCGGCGTCGAGCCGGTCGCGCGCGGCCCGCAAGGCGCCCTGCTGCACGATGGCGTCGTTGTTGAGGAACACCAGGTGGCGCCCGCGCGCCAGGGCCGCGCCCTGGTTGGCGGCCAGCAGGAAACCGGTGTTGTCGGCGTTGATCACGGTCCGCGCGCCCGACACGCGCGCGAGCAGCTGGGCCGTTTCGTCGCTGGAGGCGTTGTCGATGACGATGGTCTCGAAGGACAGGCCGCGCTGGTCGGCCAGGGCCTGCAGCGTGCGCCGCGTCAGCCCGGCCTGGTTGTAGAGCACCACGACGACGGAAAGGTCGGGCACGCTGTCCGGGGCGGGTTCGGGCAGGGCGATGCGGCTGCCGGGCTTGTCGAGCCAGACCTGCAGCGCGTGGCGGGCCTGGGCGCGCAAGCGGGTCTTGGGGTCGGCGGCGAACAGGCCCGGGTCGGCGCCGGCCACGGCCTGCGCGCACAGGGCTTCGATCTGGCGGGCCACGCGCCGGCCGTCGGTCAGCGGCGCGTCGAGCAGGCGCGCGCGCAGCGTGGCGCGGTGCTGCGCCAGGGCCGCCGCGTCCCCGGCCAGCGCCGCGGCGATGTGAACGAAGTGCTCGGGCGTGTCGGCCACCCAGGCCTGCAGGCCGAGGGCGTCCAGGATGGCATGGCCCTGGCGCGCGCCGGCGCGGTCGCCGCTGAGCGTGACGACGGGCACGCCCATCCAGAGCGGGTCCAGCAGGCTGAGGCCACCGTTGCCGGGAAAGCTGTCGAGCACCAGGTCGATCTGCTGGAACCACAGCAGCAGGTCTTCGTAGGAGCGCGGCGGGTCGAAGCTCACGCGCTCGGCGGCCACGCCGTGGGCGTGCAGGGTGGTGAGGATGCGCGCGCGCTGCGGCCAATCGGCGGCGACCTGGCCGACGAAGCGCAGGCGCGAGCCGGGTCGGGCCACCAGGCAGTGCGCCCAGGTCCGCAGGCTGGCGCCGTTGAGCCGCAGGCCGCGCGCGACCACGCCGAAGGTCACGGCGCCGGTGCGCTGCACGGGCGGCGGCAGCGGCGGCGGGGCGTGCGTGGGCGGGTCCCAGCACCATTGGCCGCCGTCCAGCCGCCACAGCGCTTCTTCGTGCGCCGCCTCGTGGGCGGCGGGCACGGTCGCGGCGTCGCAGAGCAGGGCGTCGAACAGGCCGCCGGCCGGGCCCCAGCAGCCCAGCCAGCCGACCTGCAGCGGCGCCAGCCGCCGTGCCAGGGCTTGCAGCACCTCGAACTGGCCCTCGAACGGGTGCAGGCCGCCGGCGTCGATGACGACGTCGACGCGGTTGGCGGCGCAGGCGCGCGCCAGCTCGGGCGGGTCCAGCGGTTCCTGGTGGATGTGGGCGGGCAGGCCGGCCATGGGCCGGTGCGCGAAGAGGAAGACCTCGGCGGCCAGGGGATCGTGGCCGGCGAGCACGCGGCGCAGCAGGCGCTCATGCAGCTGGCCGGCGATGTAGGCGATGCGGGGGCGCGCGCCCGGTCGGCGCGGCAGGTCGGGGCGTTGCCAGGTGTGCAGGCCCGAGCGCAGCTTGAGATCGCGGAACACGTGCCGCGCGGCCTCGGCCAGGCGGTCGCGCGTGGCATCGGCACAGAGCGACTGGGTGTAGAGCGCGGCGCTGGCGAGCCAGGGGTCTTGCGGGAAGTCGTGCGCGGCGGCCTGCGCCAGCCGCAGCAGGGCGTCGTGGCCGTGGCGGGCCGTGCCTTCGGCGATCGCTGCCCGGTAGGCGGCGCGGCGGTCGGCGTGCGGCACCAGGGCCAGCGCGGCGGGCGCACCGCCGGCGCCCAGGCTGTGCAGGCGCAGCAGGGCGCGAACGGCCTCGGCACCGCGCTCGCGCTCGACGATCAGCTCGCGGCACAGGGCCACCGCGCGCGCCAGGTCGTCGGCGGTCGATGTCGGGTCTTCGCCCAGCAGACGCGCCCGCAGCAGCCGCGCCTCTGCATCGTCAGGGTGCAGGGTCTGCAGCCGGTCGATCGCCTGCAGACCCTGCGCGAACGCGCCGCCCCGCAAGCAGGCTTCGGCCAGCTCGCGCAGCGGCACGGCGGGGTCGGCGGCGCGTTCGCTGGCGTGCAGAAAGGCCAGGCGGGCCGCGCCGAAGCGTTGCGCGTCGAGCAGGATCCAGCCGAGCTGGCGCAGGCTGTCGACGCGCTCGGGTTGCAGCAGCAGGGCGGTCTCGATGGCGCTCTGGGCTTCGTCCAGCCGCTGTTGCCGGTAGCGCACCTGGGCCAGCGCGCGCCAGGCCTGCACGCTGGCCGGGTCCTGGGCCACGGCGGCCTGCGCTTGCAGGGCGGCGGGGGCCAGGTCGCCGGCGGCGGCGAACACGAACGCCGCCTGCACCCGGGCCAGGAGCTCGTCGGGCCGGTGCCGCAGCAACTCGCGCACGGCGCCGCTGGCGGTGGCCAGGTCGCCCTGGTCCTTGGCGATCCAGCCCAGCAGGCGCAGCACCTCGGCCTCGTCGCCGCCGGCGCGCGCGGCCCGCGCGAGCGCGCGCCGCGCCAGCACCCAGCGGTGCCGCCGCGCGTGCACCTGCGCCAGCACCAGCCAGGCGCCGGCGTGGCGCGGGTGGGCGCGCAAGCCCTGCAGCAACTGGCGCCGCGCGGCCTCGACGCGCCCGAGATCGAGCTGCACGCGGGCCATCAGCGACTGCGCGGGCAGGCAGTCCGGCCGGCTGGCCAGGACTTGCATCAACAGCCATTCGGCGTCCACTGGGTGCTGCCACGCGACCTGGATCTGCGCACGCCGCAGCAGCGCGTCCCAGCGGCTCATGTCGCGCTGCTGGACTTCGTTGAAGCTGCGGTCGGCCGCCTTCAGGTCGCCCGCGCGCTGCTGCAGGGCGCCGAGCAGGTGCCAGGCGGCGGCCTGATCGGGAAAGGCGTCGACCTGGCGGCGCGCCACGTCGACGGCGCGGTCCAGGTGGCCGTGCTCGCACTCCCAGTCCACCAGGGCGGTCAGGAGTTCGGGCTCGTCGGGGTGGCGCGCGAGCCCGTCGGCCAGGCAGTCGGCGGCGCGCGCGGCCTGTCCCAGCGCCACCAGGCATTGCGCGCGGTGCAGGTGCAGGCGCACCTGTTCGGCCGCGTTCCAGGGGTAGGCCGCGACGGCTTCTTCGTACAGGGCCAGCGCGTCTTCGAATTCGCCCGCCTTCTGGTGCAGCCAACCCACCTGCAGCAGCCGGCCCGGCAGGCGCGCGCCCTGCAGCGCGCGTTCGGCCCAGGCGCGCGCCTCGGGCAGTTCGTCCAGGTCGTGCAGCAGCCAGGCCAGGGCGAAGGCGGTCTCGTGCAGCGATTCGTCGAGCAGGCAGGCCATGCGCAGGGACGCGGCGGCCTGCGCCGGTTCGCCCTGCCGCTGGCGCAGCAGGCCCAGGCAGGCGTGCAGGGGGGCGTGATCGGGCGTGCGCTCGCACGCGGCGAGCAGCACGTCTTCGGCCGCCACCAGATGGCCGGCGTGCGTCAGGAAGTGGCCGAGCGCGGCGGCGGCCTGCGGCGTCGGCTCGTCGGCGTGGGCCTGCAGCGCCAGGTGCAAGGCCGTGTCGAGGTGGCCGGCACGGAAGGCCTGCCAGGCCTCGCCGAGCAGGTCGTCGGTGCCGGCGTGGGGGTCCGTGCTCAAGGGGTCACACCTCGGGCCGTTCGCCGACCACGGTGAACAGCGGCACCATGCGGTCCATCGAGGGCTGCCGCTGGTGGTGCACGCTGACCCGCACCTCGGTGAAGCCCAGCAGGCCCAGCGCGGAGACGATGAACTGCGGCGTGAACTGCCACCAGGTGTCCACCTGATCCACACCTCGGTGCGGTTGCAGTTCGGCCAGCGCCCGCGGGCCGAGCGTGGCGTCGTACAGGTCCGTCACGATCAGGGTGCGGCGCGTGCGCCGGGCCACGCTCTGCAGCATGTCGAAGGGGCGGCGGCAGTGCAGCAGCACGGCGGCGAGCAGACCGATGTCGAACGGGCCGCAGTCCTCGGGCAGGGCGTAGGGGTCGCCCTCGACCATGCGCACGCGCGAATGGCGCTGCTGGTGCACGTACCAGAACGAATTGCGCACGCCTTCGATGTTGCGGGTGAAGGTCTTGCGCCACTTCGGGGTGTCGAAGCCCTCGAACGGCACCACGTCCCACAGGTGCGACATGGGCGGCTCCAGGCAGGTGACCTCGGCCCCGGCGGCCTCCATGTGGAAGGACAGGAAGCCGCTGGCCGGCCCGATCTCGATCACCGAGCGGCCCGCGAAGTCCACCTCGCCCAGGTACTGGGCGGTGGCCGGGCGCAGGTCCCAGTCACCGCTGACTTCCTCGCCATCGGCCAGGTTGTACGAGTGATAGAACAGGCAGTCTTCGCGGCGCGGCTGGCGCGGCGGAACCTCGCGCCAGGCGGCTGCGCCGGCCGGGGTCGGTGGCACGGTGTCCTGGGCCGGCACGGGCTCGCGCCCGGCCGTCTGCGCGGCGTGCACTTGCAGCAGGCCCAGCAGCCGGGCCACGGTGGTGGTGGTGCCGGCGACATGCGCCGCGCCCAGGCGCCGCGCGGCGTCGCGCTCGGCGGTGGCGAAGGGGTCGTACAGGCGGCGCAGCGCGGCGGCCCAGTCTTCCAGCGGTGCGTGCGGTTCCAGCACCATGCCGCCGCCACCCACCAGTTGCGGCAGGGCGCCGCGGCGGCTGGCCAGCACCGGCAGGCCGTTGAGCTGGGCCTCGACCACGGTGCGGCCGAACGACTCTTCCCACACCGAGGGCATCAACAGCACGCGCGCCTGGCCGAACACCTCGTGCATGGCCGCGCTCGGGCCGCGCCATTGAATGTTGCCCAGCTGGGCCGCGCGGGCCTGGCAGTGCGCGCGCCAGTGCGGGTCGAGGTGCCAGCTCTCCATCACGAGGAAGGGCAGTTCGGGGCAGGCCATCGCCAGCTCGAACATCCGCTCCACGCCCTTGATGGGCGTGGGGTTGACGAACAGCACCTTGTCGCCGGTGCGCGCTGCAAGGTAGTCCTGCGGCGAGACCACCGGTGGGATCACCGCGCAATCGAGGCCGTAGAGGGCGTGCCAGCGCTGCGCCGTGAAGTCCGAGTTGGCCAGGTAGAGCAGCGAAGGGTCGGCCACGAGGTGGCCGCCGAGCTGGCTGGTCTCGACGTTGTGCAGGTACACGGCGGTGGGCCGCCCGGTGTCCAGGCTGGCCAGCACCAGGGGCGCCAGGGTGGTGCCGCTCTGCACGACGATCACGTCGGCGTCGAAGCGGGCCGCGGCGGCGGGCAGGGCCTGCACCGGCCGGGGCGAACGCAGCACCGGGTAGCCCAGGTGCCCGTCCTGTGTGAGGGACGCCTCCGTGTCACCGGCGGCGGCCGTCGCCTGGCCACAGAGCACGGCGGCCTCGGCCCCCATGGCGCGGATCGCCAGGCACAGGTCGTGGGTGGTGGTCTGCAGGCCGCCGACGATGTCGGGCAGGTGCGGGTAGGTGGAGACGAACAGGACGCGCATGGTGGCGGATCAATGCAAAAAGAACGGCGGCTGCGCCAAGGCGAGCCGCCGGTCTGTGGAAGGGGCGCGGCCGTTCCTCGGTCAGGACTGGTTTTGAACCTGACCGGTGCCCAACAGATTTCGCAGCATGTTGGATGGATTGGCGCCGGTGACGCTGTCGACCACGCTTTTCAGGCGGTCGTTGGCGAGGGTCGAGCCAGGGCCGTTCGCGCCGCCCGGCGTGTTGCCGGTGCTGATCAGCTGGCCTGGAGGGGCCGGCGCCGGGTTCGAGGCCGTATTGCCCGCAGGAGGGCGGCTCTCCAGCCGCTGCAACATGTTGTTGAGTTCGGCAACGGGGAGGCGTTGCGGGGATGTCGGCGGGTCGTTGATGGTGAGCGCGCTGCCGAAGCCGGCCCGGGTCACGGTCTGGGTGTTGCCCTTGTTGTCGGTCAGGGTCATTCCCTGGCCGAACAGGAAGATGCCCGACGTTCTGGCGCCATCGGTTTCGGCGATGGTGATGCCGCCCAGGATCTCGATCTTGCCGTGCGCCGTCGCGATCGTGGTCGCGGTGTTCTTGCTGATCTGGCCGCCCACCACGCGCACCAGGCCCTTGACCAGGCCCAGGCGGATCCGGCCTTGTTTGGTGCCCGGGTCGAAGGTGAATTCGTCGATGGTGAGTTCCGCATCCGGGCCCAGGGTCAGGGCCGACTGGTCCATGAACAGCACATGCATCGAGCCGCCGGCATCGGTGCGCAGGCGCTGGCCCGGCACGACGCTGCTGCCCACCACCATCAGCTCGTTGTTGCCGGTGACCTTGCCGCCGGGGGCGACAGCCGTCACCACGCCGGTGCGGCCGTCGCCACCCGCGGCCGTGGGGCTCTGGGCCAGGGTCGCGGGCACGGTGGCGGTCGACAGTGCGGCGGCAAGCCACCAGTCCTTGGAAATCGGCGGGGTCATTTCGGGGTCCTCGGGAATGCGGTCGAAGGGGTGTGTGCGGGGCCGTGCATCGGCATCAGAAGCGGTAGCCGGCCGCCAGGTACAGCGAGGTGTTCTTGCTCTCGTTGTTGGGCAGGTTGGCGTTGGTCTTCATGTGCTCCAGCTGCACCAGCAGCGACCAGGCGTCCGACAGCGGAACGGTCTGGCCGACGCCGATGCGCCATTCGGTGTCGCGGCGCGCGGTGTTCGCATCGACCGCCGGATCGGCCGCGTCGTAGCTGCGGCGCTGCACCCCGCCCCAGACCGAGGTGCTCCACAAGCCGCCGCTCTTGAGCGGGCTGGCGTAGCTGCGCACGTAGGTCACGCGGACTTCCTGGGCATCGTGGTCGAGATAGCTCCGCTTCGTGCGTTGCCAGCGGGTGCGCAGCTCGCCGCTGAGCACGTGGCCGGGCGCGAGTTCGCGCGTCAGGCGCACGCGCAGCAGGTTGCTGGGGCCGCTGAGCTCGTCCGCGGCGGGCACGTCGATGCGGGTGGCGTAGTCGTTGTAGCGGTACTCGAAGCCGCCGTCGATGAAGGTGCGGTCGTTGAGGCTGTAGGCGGCGTCCAGGCCCGCGCCGTGGTTGCTCAGGTAGCGGTGGCCCTGCGCGACCAGCCCGGCGGCGACCAGGTAGGGCCGGATCGTCAATGACGGCGCGCCGGCGGGCGAGGGCTTGAAGCGCACGCCCGAGGTGACTTCGATCAGCCCCAGGTTGTACGGGTCGGTCTGGTTGGCCTGGAGCGTGCTGCCCGACGACGAGCTGAACTTGACCATCTGCGCCGTCAGCGAGCTGACGATGGCCGCTTCGTTCTGCAGGCCCAGGTCGTATTGGTGGTCCAGCCGCAGGGTGGCCTGGATGTCGGTGTCGCTCTCGGGGCGGTTGGGGTTGTTCACCAGCGCGCCGCCCGCCAGCAGGTTGGCGCTGTCGCTGCGCACGGTGGGGTTGCTCTGGGCCCGCAGGCCCAACACCACCTGCCCGTCCAGGCGCGAGACCTGGGTGCGCTTGCCGATGTCCTTGAGCAAGGCCTCGGCCTGGCTGCGCTGAGTGGGGTCCAGGCGCGGGTCTTCGATGGCGCGGCGCAGCAGGCCGGCGGCCATGTCGTAGGAGCCGAGCCGGTAATACAGCACGCCCAGATCGAGTCGCACCGAGGCCGGTGCGTTCGGGTCCAGCAGCTGGCGCTCGATCGCGGCGATCGCGCCTTCGTAGTTGCCTGACTGCGCCAGCAACTGGGCGTAGCGGGTGGTGGCCGCGGCATCGCCGGGCGAGCGCATCGATTGGCGGAAGGCCTCGTCGACCTGCCGTTCCAGCGGTGGGTTGCTGGGTGCCTGAGCCCAGGCGGCGGTGCAGAAAAGGCTCCAGGTGGCAAGCGCCACGGCAGAAGAACGCAGTGGTCGGGTGTCCGGCACACGCATGGGGTCAGGCTCCTGGGATGGGGATGGGCGGTGAAAGCGCGTTTGATAATACACACTGTGATGTCTTGTAACGTGTTGAATTGGCCGCTTTGATGCGCGATTGACACGCTTGCTCATCACAATTTGCCTCGACTTGCTGCTTTCTTATTAATAGTGCCCGCCGACGACAACGCCCCTGATGCCGCGCAACGTTCGCCCCACGCCATGGTCTTCGGGAGCCACAGCGCGCGAGCGCGCACGGTGCTGGTCTACGGCAACTGTCAGGCCCCGTACCTGGCTCAGATGCTCGCGTCGCTCGACGACCTGAACGGCGACTACCGTTTCGTGGTCGCGCTCAACCACGCGCTGCCGGGCGATGCGCTCGCGCCGGCCATTCCCGACGAGGACCTGAAGGACGTGGTGCTGCTGCTGCGCCAGTTCGAGGACCAGCAGGACAACCCGGCCCTGACCGCGCTGACCTCGCGCCTGCCGGCCCACTGCCCGGTGATCCGCTACCCCAGCTTCGCCCTGCTCAGCGCCTGGCCCTTCGAATGCCCGGAGCCGCGTGTGCATCACGACCCGGCCTACACGCTGTGGAAGCGTTACCCGCTGGGCGACATGCTGGGCTTGCGGATCGCACAGTCGGGGCTCACCGGGCCGATGGCGGTGGCGGCGTACATGGACCTGTCCGAGCGCAAGATGCCCGACCTGCGGGTGCGCCTGCAGCGCGACATCGACCGCATGCGCCACTACGACGCCCACAGCGACGTGCGGCTGACCGACTACGTGCTGGACCGTTTCCGCGACGAGCACCTGTTCTGGACCAGCGGTCACATGTCCGCGCCCGCCATGGCCGAGCTGACGCGCCGCGTGGCCGAGCGCGCGCGGCCGGTGCTCGGCGGCAGCGCCGCGCGGGCCGAGGCCTGCCTGGCCGCCGCATCGCACGACGGCGGCATGGGGGTCCATCAAAACCCCATCCATCCCCTGGTCGCCGAGGCCTTGGAGCTGCGCTTCTGGCACACCGACTTCGCCTACCGCTGGCACACGCAGCAATGGACCTACTATGAGTACATCCAGCGCTACATCGAATACGACACCAGTTGGTGAGGACCGTCGCATGAACCTTGACTCGGTGGTGATCACAGCCGCGGCGCGCACGCCGATCGGCGCTTTCCAGGGCGTGTTCAAGGACGTGCCCGCGACCGCCCTCGGCGTGAGCGCGATGCAGGCCGTGCTCACGCAGGGCGGTGGGGCGGCGGCGGACATCGACGAGGTGTTCTTCGGCCACGTGGTGGTGGCCGGCCTGGGCCAGGTGCCGGTGCGCCAGGCCGCGCTGCGCGCGGGGCTGGCGCCCGAGGTGCCATGCACGGCCATCTCCAAGGTCTGCGGCTCCAGCCTGCAGGCGGTGATGCTGGTGCACGACCTGCTGCGGGCGGGCACGGTGTCGACCGCACTGGTCGGCGGCATGGAGAACATGAGCCGCGCGCCGATGCTGCTCGGGCGCGAGCGCGGCGCGCACCTCGCCGGCCTGCTCGACCACCTGATGTTCGACGTGATGCAGGACGCCTGCACCGGCGCGACACCGATCGGCCTGAGCCATTTCGTCGATGCCACCGCCGCGGAACTGTGCCTGACGCGCGCCCTGCAGGAGGCCCAGGCGCTGAGCTCGCTCGAGCGCGCGCGGGCGGCGCAAGACAGCGGCGCGTTCGAGCGCGAGACCGTGCCGGTGACGCTGGCTGACGGCCGTGTGGTCGAGCGCGATGAACCGGTGCAAAACGTCCTGCCGGCGAAGTTCGCCGAACTCAAACCCTTGAGCGGCCCGGGCGGCACGGCCACGGCCGCCACGGCCTCGCCCCTGTCGGACGGCGCCGCGGCCCTGGTGATGACCGTGCAATCGCGGGCGCGCGAGCGCGGCTGGCCGGTGCGCGCGCTGGTGCGCGGGCACGCCTCGCACGCACAGGCACCGGCACAGTTCAGCACCGCGCCCGTGGGCGCGGTGCGCAAGCTGCTGGACAAAACCGGCTGGCCGATCGACACGGTCGAGCTGTGGGAGATCGGTGAGGGCTTCACCGTCGGCCTGCTGGCGGTGTGCCGGGCGCTGGGCGTGCCGCTGGCGCGCGTGAACGTGCACGGCGGCGCCTGCGCGCTCGGCCACCCCGTGGGCGCCACCGGCGCGCGCATGCTCGTCACGCTGCTGCACGCGATGGAGCGGCGGGGCGCGCGGCGAGGCATCGCCACGCTCTGCATGGGCGGCGGCGAGGCCCTGGCGGTGGCGCTGGAAATGCCCTCGTGAGAGCCCCACGCCTCCCTATACTGGCGCGCTGCCTTTCAACGCCTTTCGAGAAAACCGCCCATGCCTGAAGTCCGCGCCCTGATCGCCTCGGTGCTGCAGATCCCTGCCGATGCCCTCCACGACGACGACGGCGCCGAGACGGTCGAGTCCTGGGACAGCCTCAAGACCGTCATGCTCGCCAGCATGATCGAGATCACCTACGACATCACGCTCGACAACAGCGACATCGAGCGGCTGACCAGCGTGAGCGCGGTGCGCAAGGTCATCGCCCGCCATGTCTAGCTGGGCGGGCATTCGCGAGCGCCTGGCCGTGGCCCGGCCGCCGCTGCCCGAGCTGATGGCCTGCGCGACGGACATCGCCAAGCTCGCGGCCGAGGCCGCCGCTTCGGGCGGTGCCGTGCGGCGTGTCGCGCTGGCCGCCGACCTCACGCCCGACCTGCTGCGCCAGGCCATCGCCTGTGCCATCGCCCAGGAGGGCGAACTGGCGCTGGTGCAGGCCGCCCCCTATGGCGCGATGCGCCAGGCATGCCTCGATGGGGGTTCGGCCCTGCACGCTTTCGAGCCCGAGGTGGTGGTGCTGGTGCCCGACTGGCGCCAGGCCCTCGAACCCCTGCCGCTGGACGCCGATGCCGACGCGG
Organism: Hydrogenophaga sp. FW305-3-2-15-A-LB1; assembly: GCF_058787875.1. Classification (NCBI taxonomy): domain Bacteria; kingdom Pseudomonadati; phylum Pseudomonadota; class Betaproteobacteria; order Burkholderiales; family Comamonadaceae; genus Hydrogenophaga; species Hydrogenophaga sp. FW305-3-2-15-A-LB1. The sequence continues at coordinate 54,301 of NZ_JBYTAE010000003.1, forward strand.
TCGCGGCCGACACCGCGCGGCAGGTGCAAGGCTTCGAAGCGATCTGGGCCGCGCTGGAAGCGCGCGGCTGCCGCATCGTGCAGCACCTGTTCGTGCCGCCCGCGCCGTTGTGGCGCGGGGTGGCCGACCGCCGTTCTCCCGCGTCGGACACGCGCCGCGTGCAGGCCCTCAACGAGGCGCTGATAGACGCCGGCGCGGGCCGCGTGACCTGGCTGGAAGCCGACCGGCTCGCGGCCGGCGTGGGCCTGGCCGCGTGGTCGGCGCCGCGCTTCTTCCACGCCGGCAAGCTCGGCTTCGATCCGCGCTTCCTGCCGGACTACCTGCCCTGGTTCCGTGGCGCCTGGCGGGCCACCACGGGCCGCACTCGCAAGCTGCTGGTGCTGGACCTGGACGACACCCTGTGGGGCGGCACCATCGGCGACGACGGCCTCGGCGGCATCGCCCTGGGGCCGACCCATGGCGGCAAGGGCGAGGCCTTCGCCGCCTGGCAGCGGCACCTGGCGGGCCTGTCGCGGCGCGGCGTGGTGCTCGCGGTCTGCAGCAAGAACGCCCCCGAGATCGCCGCCACCGGCTTCGAGCACGCCGACAGCGCCCTGCGCCGCGAGGACTTCGCTGCCTTCGTCTGCAGCTGGGGCGACAAAGCCACCGGCCTGCGGCGCATCGCGCAGGAACTCAACCTCGGGCTGGACGCCGCCGTGTTCGTCGACGACAACCCGGCCGAGCGCGCGCTGGTGCAGCAGCTGCTGCCCGAGGTGGCGGTGGTGGACATCGGCGCCGATCCGGCGCAGTTCATCGAGCGCCTGGAGGCCGGGCACTGGTTCGACCAGCAGGCCTACACCGAGGTGGACCAGGGGCGCAGCGCCGCCTACGCCGCGCTGCGCCAGGCGCGCGCGGTGCAGACCTCGTCGGCCGACATCGGCAGCTACCTCGCGGGCCTGGCGATGCAGGGCCGCGCCGGGCCCGCGCGCGCGCAGGACCTGCCCCGGCTGGCGCAGATGGAACTCAAGACCAACCAGTTCAATCTCACCACGCGGCGCTACACCCAGGCGCAGCTCGCGGCGCAGATGCAGCAGCCCGACCGGCTGGTGCTGGCCTTCCACCTGAAGGACCGCTTTGGCGATCACGGCCTCGTCGGCTCGCTGCTCGCGGTGCGCGAAGCGCAGGCGCTGCGCATCGACAGCTGGCTGCTGAGCTGCCGCGTCTTCTCGCGCGGGGCCGAGGCCTTCATCCTGCGCGCGCTGGTCCTGTGGGCCCGCGAGCAGGGCGCGTCGGCCCTGGTGGGCGAATACCTGGCCAGCGCGCGAAACGCCGTGGTGGCCGACCTGTATGCGAAGCTGGGCTTCGCGCCTTGGTCCGCCGATGGGCGGCTGTGGCGGCGAGACCTGGCCGCGCCCCTCGATGACCTGACCTCGTCCATCGCCGAGGCCAGTCCCTGAAACCCGTTTTGAGAAAGAAACCCGCCATGAACCAACGCCAACTGGGCCCCTTCAGCGTCAGCGCCATCGGCCTGGGCTGCATGAACATCTGCCACGCCTACGGCGCGCCGGTGTCGAAAGAACAGGCCGAGCGCGTGCTGCTCACCGCCTTCGACGAAGGCGTGACGCACTTCGACACCGCGGCGCTCTATGGCTTCGGCGCCAGCGAAACGCATGTGGGCCATGTGCTCGCGAAGCACCGCCAGAAGTTCACGCTGGCCAGCAAGGGCGGCATGGCCGGTGTGCAGTTCGACGACGGCGTGAAGCGCGTGATCGACGGCCGGCCCGAGGCCATCCGCAGGAACTGCGAAGACAGCCTGCGCCGCCTCAAGACCGACGTGATCGACCTCTACTACCTGCACCGCTGGGACAAGCAGGTGCCGGTGGAGGACAGCGTGGGCGCGATGAGCGACCTGGTGCGCGCGGGCAAGGTGCGCGCGCTGGGCCTGTCCGAGGTGTCGGCCGCCACCCTCCGCAAGGCGCAGGCGGTGCACCCCATCACCGCGGTGCAGACCGAGTACTCGCTGTGGACGCGCAACCCCGAGATCGCGGTGCTCGACACCTGCCGCGAGTTCGGCATCGCCTTCGTGGCCTTCAGCCCGGTGGCGCGCGGCTTCCTGTGCGGCCCCGACCTGGACGTGAGCGCCTTCGACGCCAAGGACATCCGCCGCGCCATGCCGCGCTTCGCGCCCGAGCACTTCGCCGCCAACCTCAAGCTGCTGCCCGCCTACCGCGCGATCGCGAACGACGTGGGCTGCACGCCGGCCCAGCTCGCGCTGGCCTGGCTGCTGCACCAGGGGCCGGACGTGCTGCCCATCCCCGGCACCTCGCGCGAAGACCACCTGCGCGACAACCTGGGCGCGGTGGACGTGGCGCTGGACGCGGCCACGCTGGCCCGGCTGGACGAACTCATCAACCAGCGCACGGTGAGCGGCAGCCGCTACAACGAGCAGTCGAACCGCGAAGTCGACACCGAAACGTATTGAACCTGAGTCGCGCGACGGCGTTTCAGGCGCCGCCGCGAAAGAGCGAGAAGCCCCAGGCCGTGAACTTGAACGGCAGGTGGTAGTGCTGCGAGGTGTCGGCGATGTGGAAGCGGTAGGGCACCGTTTCCAGGAACGCCGGCTCGGGCACGGGGGTGCCCTGGTCGCGGTAGAAGTCGCCCACCGCGAAGCGCACCTCGTAGCCGCCGGCGGTGATGGCTTCGCTCATCAGCACCGGGTGCTGCAGCAGACCGTTGGCGCCCACGCGGCCTTCGGCGAGCACCGTGCCGTGCGGCAGGCCGTCCGGCCCCAGCCGCACCACGGTCACCTGCAGGCCGACGGCGACGCGGCCACTGGCCACGTCCACACAATGAATGGAGAGTCCACCGTTCATGGCGTTCAATTCAACCGTGCGCCGGACGCTTTGACCGCGGGCGCCCATTCGTTCACCTGGTCGGTGACGAATCGGGTGAACTGCGCGGCGCTCATGGGCTCCGACTCCACCCCCAGGTCGCTCAGTCGCCTGGCCACGTCGGGCCGCGCCACGACGTCGGTCACCGCCTTGTTGACCTTGTCGACCACGTCCGCCGGCGTGCCGGCGGGCCCGGAGATGCCGAGGAAGTTCTCTGCCACCAGCTTGGGGTAACCCGCTTCACCCACCGTGGGCACGGTGGGCGACATGGGCGCGCGGGCGCGCGACGTGACCGCGATGCCGACCAGCTTGCCCTCCTTCATGAAAGGCACGTTCTGCGTCAGCGTGTCCACCGCGAATTGCAGGGAGCCGCCGAGCAGGTCGTTGTGCATGGGAGAAGAACCCTTGTACGGCACGTGTTCCATCTTCAGTTGGTACTGCTGCTTGAACATCTCGCCCACGATGTGGCCGATGGAGCCGACGCCACCCGAGCCGTAGTTGACGGGTTTGGCCTGCGCGTTGATCCACTTCACCAGCTCGGGCATGGTCTTGGCGGGCACCGAAGGATGCACCACGAACACATTGGGCACCGAGCCGATGTAGGCGATGTGCGTGAAACCCTTCACCGGGTCGTAGGGCGCCTTGTCCATCATGAAGGGCGAGATGCTCATGGGCGCGGTGTTGGACAGCAGCAGCGTGTAGCCGTCGGGCGCGGCGCGCGCCACCTCGTTGGCGCCGATGGTGCTGCCCGCGCCGGGCTTGTTCTCCACGATCACGGTCTGGCCCAGCTTCTCCTGCAGGCCGGGCTGCAGCAGGCGCGCCACGATGTCCGACGAGCCGCCGGGCGAGAAGGTCACGATGATCCGGATCGGCTTCTGTTGCGGCCAGGCCTGTGCGTGGACCAGCGGCGAGGCCAGCATCGACAAGGCACTGACGGCCAGAAGAAGGCGGCGTGGGGTGTTCATGACGGGGTTCCTGCGAGGGTGTTGACGGACGGGGAGGACGGAGGGGAGGGCTCGGGTGACACGGTCTGCGCCAGCCGTCCGCGCATGACTTCGCAGACCTGTTGCAGGGCGTTTCGGCGCTCGGTGCGCGCGTCGTTCGCCAGGCGCGCTTCACCGGCCTGCAGCACCGTGGCCAGCGAGCCGTGCAGCCGCAGCGCGACGATGAAGGGAAAGCCGAAGCGCTCGCGGTAGCGCCGGTTGAGCGATTCGATGCGCTGCACGGTGGCGGCGTCCAGCGCCAGCAGGCGCAGGCGGCCTTGTTCGCTCTGCGAATCCGCCGTCATGGTGCCGGCCCGCGCCTCCTGGCCGGCGAGTTCCGGATGGCTGCGCAGCAGGGCCAGCTGGCGGGCCTCGTCGGCGCCATGGATCACCCGCGACAAGCTGTCGTACAGCGACGCCCAGTCGGCGAACGGGCGGGCGGCCCAGGCCTCTCGGGCGACCCAGGGCGAATGCTCGACCACCGGCCCCAGGCGCGCGCAGAAAGTGGCTTCGTCCAGGGAGGCCAGGGCATGCCAGGCCAGGGGTGAGAGTGTCGGGGTGTTCATGCGGTCGCAGTTTGCGGCGCCATTGCATTGCTGTCCATCGCATAATTGGGCATGTTGCATTCGAATTTTCAGTACGCATGAGTTCACTGAACCAGCTTCTGCATCCGAAGGCCCTGCGCTACCTGGCGGCTGTCGCGCAGCTCGGTTCGGTGCAGGCGGCCGCGCGCGAGGTGTCCATTTCCGCCTCCGCGATCGACCGCCACATCCTGCTGATGGAAGAAGACCTCGGGCTGCCGCTGTTCGAGCGCCAGCCGCGCGGCATGCGGTTGACGGCCGCGGGCGAACTGCTGCTGGCGCTCTCGCAGCGATGGAAGACCGACCTCAACCGCACGCTGTCCGACATCAAGCACCTGCAGGGCGTGAGCCAGGGCCAGCTGCGCCTGGCCGCGATGGACAGCCACGTCAACGGCTTCCTGCCCGAGTTCGTGGCGGTGGTGGCGCGGGAACACCCGGGCATCGTGCTGGAGGTGGACATCGTCAGCACCGACGACGCCGTGCAGCGCCTGCGCGCGGGCGAGGTCGATCTGGCGGTGGCCTTCAACCTCAAGCCCGGGCGCGACCTGCACATCGTGGCCAGCGCCGAGCTGCCGCTGGGCTGCGTGGTGGCGCCGGGCCATCCGCTGGCCGCGCAGGCCCAGGTGACGTTCAAGGACGTGGCGGCCTGGCCGATGGCCGCGCAAAGCCGGGTGCTGGCGATCCGCCGCTACCTGGAGCGGCGCCACAACTGGCTGCTGGAGGAAGCCCGGCCACCGCTGGTGACGAACTCGCTGCAGCTCGTCAAGAGCCTGGTGCGCAGCGGCAGCCACGTGGCGCTCACCTCCGAGCTCGATGCCGGTCCCGAGATCCTCGCGGGCAGTCTGTGCTTCGTGCCCCTCAAGGACAAGAGTGCCCAGCCGCAGACCGTGGGCGTGGCGATCAGCGCGAGCCGCTCGCTGCCGCGCATCGCGCGCATGGTCGCCGAGCGCCTGGGCGCGCATGTGAACGACTACCTGGCCCAGGTGCGTGCGGCCGGCGTCGATACAAAACGAAAAAAACCGAAACTGCGCTGAGACCCCGAGGCGCACCGCTGCCGGCACCATGGCGGTCATGTTCAACAGTCCCTTTGAAAGGACACCGTCATGAAACCCTGGATCAAGCGCTCGCTCATGGCCTTCACCGGCATCTCCATCGCCATCGGCGGCCTGGCCGCCTGCGGCACGCGCGGTCACCACGAGCGCGCGCCCATGAGCGCCGAGAAGATCGCCGAAGTGCGCGGCAAGGTGGTCAACCGCATCACGAGCAAGCTCGACCTCAACGCCGAACAGCAGCAGAAGCTCAACGTGCTGGCCGACAAGGTGCAGGCCCAGCGCACGGCCCTGATCGGCCAGACCACGAACCCGCGCGGCGAGATGCAGGCGCTGATCGCCGGCGAGAAGTTCGACCGCGCCCGCGCGCTGAACCTGCTCGACGAGAAGACCCGCGTGGTGCAGGTCAGCAGCCCCGAGGTGATCAACGCCCTGGCCGACTTCTACGACAGCCTGAGCCCGACGCAACAGGCCGAGGTGCGCGAGCGCATGGGCAAGCGCCGCGGCTGGTTCTCGCGCGGCTGAGCGGGGTGAACCCCATGTCGCCCGTGCTGCAACCGATCGCCCAGCGCCTGCGCGACCACGGTCCGGCGCTGCTGGCCGGGGTGGACGACCCGCACGACGAGCTGCTGGCCCTGGTGTGGGGCCCGCGCTTCGACCGCGAGCACGCGCTGGGGCTGTGGGCGCGGCTCTCGCGCCGCCAGCCGAACGACGCCGTGCCCGCGCTGCCGGCCATCCTCTCGGTGGCCGACCGTTTCGACGGGCTGGACCGTGGCGCGCAGCAACGGCTTCGCCGCCTCATCGTGCGCCACCGCAGCCTGACGGGCGCAATGTGACAATGCCGCATGCACCGCGTTCTGCTCATTGACGACGACGAACAGCTCGGCCCGCCGCTGGCGACCTACTTCCAGCGCTTCGAGCTGGCGCTGGCGCACGCGCTGCGGCCCAGCGAGGGCTTGGCGCGCCTGCGCGCCGAAGCCTTCGACGCCGCCATCCTCGACGTGATGCTGCCCGAGATGGACGGCTTCGAACTCTGCCGCACCATCCGCAAGGAAAGCGACATTCCCATCGTGATGCTCACCGCGCGCGGCGACGTGATGGACCGCGTGGTCGGCCTCGAACTCGGCGCCGACGCCTACCTGCCCAAGCCCTTCGAGCCGCGCGAGCTGGTGGCGCACATCCAGACCGTGCTGCGGCGCCGCCATGGCGGCAACGGCCCGCCGGCCGCGCCCGCCAGCGCGGTGGAGCCCGGCACCCTGGTGTTCGACGGCCTCACCATCGACCCGACGCGCCGCAGCGTGCTGCGCGAGGGCCAGGCGGTGGAGCTCACCAGCACCGAGTTCGACCTGCTGCACCTGCTCGCGCGCGAGGCCGGGCGCGTGCTCAGCCGCGACGACATCCTCAACCAACTGCGCGGCCACGAGGCCGACCTCTACACGCGCGCGGTCGACATCGTGGTGAGCCGCCTGCGCAAGAAGCTCGAGCCGCTGGACTGCATCAAGACCCTGCGCAACGCGGGCTACTCGCTGGCGCTGCGCCGCATCGCGCCATGACCCAGGCGCTGCCCTGGTACCGCCGGGCTTTCCTGGCCTTGCGCTGCTCCCTCAAGCTGCGCATGGTGATGGTGTTCCTGCTGCTGGCCATGGCCATGTCGTTCACCTTCATCAGCGGGGCGCAGAAGGCTTTTTCGGTCGGCTGGCGCGAGGCCGCGCGCCCGGTGCTCATGGACTATGTGGACCGCCTGACGGCCGATGTGGCCGCTGGCGGCAGCCCCAGCATCGAGCGCGCGCAAGCCCTCACGCAGCGCCTGCCGCTCACCATCGACATCGTCGGCCCGCGGGTCAACTGGCGTTCGCACCCCGACCAGCAGCGCCCGCACTGGCTGCGCGAGCGGGCCCGGGACCGGGGCGCGGACGACGACGCCGGCTGGGGCGACGACAAGGACTGGCAACAGCTGCTGCAACGCACCACGGCCGATGGCCACCGCCTGGAATTCGGCCTGAACGAAGCGGTGTTCGACCGCCGGCCCAAAATCGTGGGCTACACGCTGGTGGCCTTGCTCATCCTCACGCTGCTCGCCTTCCTGTACGTGCGCCGCCTGCTGCGACCGCTCGACGACATCCGGCAGGGCGCCCTGCGCTTCGGCGCGGGCCGGTTCGACCAGCCCATTCCTGTGCGCCACCCCCGGGGGCCCGACGAACTGGGCGAACTGGCCGCGACCATCAACACCATGGGCCAGGACATCCAGCAGATGCTCGACGCCCAGCGCTCCCTGCTGCTGGCTATCAGCCACGAGCTGCGCAGCCCGCTGACCCGCGCGCGGCTCAACACCGAGCTGCTGCCCGAGGGCGCCGACGTCGCCCCGCAGCGCGAGGCCCTGTTGCGCGACCTCAGCGAAATGGCCCGCCTCATCAGCGACCTGCTGGAAAGCGAGAGACTGGCCGGGCGCCACCAGGCGCTGAGCCGCGAGCCCACCGACCCGGCCGCGCTGGTGCGCGAGGTGATCGCCGAACTCGCCCGCACCCAGCCCGCCGCGCGCGGCATCGCGCTGCACGTCACCGGCGAGCCGGCCGAGTTGCCGCTGGACCGCATCCGCGTGCGCCTGCTGCTGCGCAACCTGCTGGACAACGCGCTGCGCCACAGCGCTGGCGCGCCGGTGCCCGTGACGCTGTATGTGCGCCCGCTGGCCACGGGGCCGGGCATCGAGCTGGAAGTGCGCGACCACGGCCCCGGCGTGCCCGAGGACCAGTTGGCTCACCTCGGCCAGCCCTTCTTCCGCCCCGACACCGCGCGCACGCGCAGCGCGGGCGGTGTGGGCCTGGGCCTGTACCTGTGCCGGCTGGTGGCGCAGGCGCATGGCGGCGGCCTGGTGGTGCGCAACGCGCAGCCCGGCCTGTCGGTGGTGGTGAGCCTGCCGCGCGTTGAGGCCACGCCGTGAAGACGTTTCCCGTCCGCCTCGGCCCCGGTCAGGACCTGCGCTCGGCGCTGGAGGCGGCGGTGCGCGAACAGGGCGGCCAGGCCGCGTTCGTGATCGCCGGCATCGGCAGCCTGAGCGATGCGCGCCTGCGCTTCGCGGGCGTGGACCAGGCGCAGACATTGGCCGGTGACAGCGAGATCCTGAGCCTGTCGGGCACGGTGGGGGTGGACGGTGAGGGCCGCAGTCACTCGCACCTGCACATGGCCGTGTCCACCGCCAGCGGTGCCGTGTTTGGCGGCCACGTGGTGCCGGGCTGCCGCGTGCGCACCACGGCCGAGGTGCTGCTGGGCCTGCTGCCCGAATGGCGTTTCTCGCGCGAGGCCGACCCGGCCACCGGCTTTCCGGAACTGGTGGTGCGGCCGCGCGACGCCTGAGGCGTGCGCCACCCAGAAAAAAGGGAGCCAGTGGCTCCCTTTTTTTGTGACCGACCGCTGCTTACAGCGTGTCGATGAAGCTGCGCAGCTTGTCCGAGCGGCTCGGGTGCTTGAGCTTGCGCACCGCCTTGCTTTCGATCTGGCGGATGCGTTCGCGCGTCACGTCGAACTGCTTGCCCACTTCTTCCAGCGTGTGGTCGGTGGACATCTCGATGCCGAAGCGCATGCGCAGCACCTTGGCTTCGCGCGGCGTGAGGCTGTCGAGGATCTCCTTGACCACTTCGCGCAGGCCGGCCTGCATCGCGGCCTCGATGGGCGCGGTGTTGGCCTGGTCTTCGATGAAGTCGCCCAGGTGCGAATCGTCGTCGTCGCCGATGGGGGTTTCCATCGAGATCGGCTCTTTCGCGATCTTCATGATCTTGCGGATCTTGTCCTCGGGCATCTCCATCTTCTCGGCCAGGATGGACGCATCGGGCTCGAAGCCGAACTCCTGCAAGTGCTGGCGGCTGATGCGGTTCATCTTGTTGATGGTCTCGATCATGTGCACCGGGATGCGGATGGTGCGCGCCTGGTCGGCGATCGAGCGGGTGATGGCCTGGCGGATCCACCACGTGGCGTAGGTCGAGAACTTGTAGCCGCGGCGGTATTCGAACTTGTCCACCGCCTTCATCAGGCCGATGTTGCCTTCCTGGATCAGGTCCAGGAACTGCAGGCCGCGGTTGGTGTACTTCTTCGCGATCGAGATCACCAGGCGCAGGTTGGCCTCGATCATTTCCTTCTTCGCGTCGCGCGAGGTGGACTCGCCCTGGTTCATCCGCTTGTGGATGTCTTTCAGGTGCGCCAGCGGCACGACCACGCTGCTCTGGATGTTGATCAGGCCCTGCTGCAGCTCCTGCACGGGCGGGATGTTGCGCTCGATGATCACGCTCCAGGGCTTGCCGGCGGCGGCCTGCTTCTCGACCCACTTGAGGTTGAGCAGGTTGGGCGGGAATTCCTTGATGAAGGTTTCCTGCGGCATGCCGCACTTGTCCACGATGATGCGGCGCAGCTCGCGCTCTTTCTTGCGCACGTCGTCGACCTGGCTGCGCATGGTGCCGCAGAGCTTCTCGATCGCCTTGGCGGTGAAGCGGATGGACATCAGCGTTTCGGTGATGGCCGTCTGCGTCTTGAGGTAGCTCGGCGTGCCGTAGCCTTCCTTGTCGTAGGTCTTGTGCAGCTTCTCGAACAGCGCGCGCATGTTGTCGAAGCGGGTGAGGGCTTCGCGCTTGAGTTCTTCGAGCTTGCGGGTCAGGGCCTTGGAGCCGCCCTTGCCGTCGTCGTCGTCGGCTTCGTCGTAATCGTCGAAGTCTTCTTCGGCCACGTAGTCATCGGCCTCGTCGGCGTCGGCGAAGCCGTCCACCACGGTGGAGATGACGACCTTGCCTTCGCGGATGTCCTCGGCCATCACCAGGATCTCGGCGATGGTGGCCGGGCTCTCGCTGATGGCGGCCATCATGTCGTTGAGGCCACCCTCGATGCGCTTGGCGATCTCGATTTCGCCTTCGCGCGTGAGCAGCTCCACCGTGCCCATTTCGCGCATGTACATGCGGACGGGGTCGGTGGTGCGGCCGAATTCGCTGTCCACCGTGGACAGGGCGGCTTCGGCTTCTTCCTCGGCTTCCTCTTCGGTGGCGGCGGTCGGGCCGGTGTTGTTCAGCAGCAGGGTCTCGGCGTCGGGCGTCTGTTCGTAGACGGCCACGCCCATGTCGTTGAGCAGCGAGACCACCACTTCCAGGGTCTCGGCTTCCACCAGCTTGTCGGGCAGGTGGTCGTTGATTTCGCCGTGCGTGAGGTAGCCGCGCGTCTTGCCCAGCTTGATCAGGGTCTTGAGGCGTTCGCGGCGGTTGCGGGCTTCCTCTTCGGACAGGACGGTTTCGTCCAGGCCGAATTCCTTCATCAGCGCGCGCTCCTTCGCCTTGCTGATCTTCATGCGCAGGGGTTTGACCTTCTCGGTCGTCTGCGCGGCGGTGGTGTCCACCGCCTCGACTTCGGTCTCGTCACCCGTCAGGTCGTCCTCGATGTCGCTGAGGTCGGCATCGTCCAGGTCGGCATCGCCTCCCTTGCCCTTGGCGTCCGCCTTGGGCTTGCGGCCGCGCTTGGCCGCGGGCTTGTCGCCCGCATCGGCCTTGGCCGGGCGACCGGCCTTCTTCTTCGCGGGTTCTTCGAGCAGTTCGGCCTCGGACTTGGCCTTCACGGCGGTCTTCTTGGCGGGCGCGGCCTTGGCGGCGGCTTTGACGGGGGGCTTCTGGGTCACAGCGGGGGCTTTCTTCGGGGGAGAAACCGGGGCGGCCGCGCGCGGGCTGGCCTTCTTGGCGGTTTTGGTGCTGGACGCAACGGACGTACTGGATTTCTTCGCGGGCATGGGGACCTCAAAAAAATGTCGAACTGGAGCCGGCAGAACACACAAAAAACGCCTGAAAGGCCGCGCGACGCGGTCCGTTCCGGTGATTTTGTTGGGCACAACGCCTGCCTTTCGCCGGAAAGGGCTGGCCTGCAAGCTGTGGGGCGAACATTTGGTGTGCAGTCCTTGCGGGGTTCCGTCGGGCCGGGGAGGTCGCCGAGGTGGCCAGGAAGGTGTTCCATCTAGCCCCTTGCTGGGGCCGGGCCGGTGCCGGAGGTGCTGCTGTCGCGCTTGCGGTGCAAAACCTTGGATTATACCGCTGACAAAGTTTTTTTGTCAGGCGGGCGTGTCGCTTTGGAGGGCCTGCAGCTGGGCGTTGACCCGTTTGTAGTCCTCCATGGCGCTGGCATCTCCCGCGGCCACGCGCTCGGCCAGCTGGCGAGCCTGTTCCACCAGCCCGTCGCGGCGCAGGCGGTGCATCACGTCGTTCAGCTCGGACAGCTCGGCGCTCGGGTCGCCGCCCAGGGTCGCCTGCTCGACCTGGACGCAGGCAAAGGTCTCGTGTTCGTGGCCGCGCAGGGCCTCGCGCACCGCAGCCCAGGGCTGGTGCCCGTGTTCGTGCAGCTGGGCTTCCAGCCAGACGAACACCGGGCCGTGGGGCGCGGGCAGGTGGGCCAGCAGGGCGTGGTCGTCGGCCGAGAGCGTGTCCCAGGCCTGCGGGCTGGCCAGCAGCAGACCCACCGCGCGGTCGGCCCGGCTGCCCCCCGCGCGGCGCGTGCCCAGCATGCGGGGCGGGGGCGGCGGGCCTTTGCGCCACTTGCCGAAGCCCTTGCCGCCGCCGCCGTAGGTTTTGCCACCACCGCCGTAGCCGCCACCGCCGCTGCTGTAACCGCCGCCGGCGCCGCTGTCGTAGCCCGGGTCCGAGGTGTAGGCCGCGCTGGCCCCGCCGCCGTCGTAACCGGCGTCGTGCCCCGGCTGCGCGGGCGCCGGGCTGGCGGCCCGGGGCTTGCGCGGGCCGCCGCCGGTCTGCTGCCAGAGCTGCAGCAGGTCCGGGCTGCCGATGCCGATGCCGGCGGCCAGTTCGCCGATGAGCTGGCGCTTGAGCGCGCCATCGGGCAGGGCGCTCCAGAGTGGGCGCGCCTGGCTGGCCATGCGCGCGCGGCCTTCAGCGGTGCTGAGGTCGCAGTCGGCACCGGCGGATTCGACCAGGAAGCGCGACAGCGGCACGGCCTCCTTCACGCACTGCGCGAAAGCCGCCTCGCCGTTGGCGCGGATGAAGCTGTCCGGGTCGTGTTCGGCCGGCAGGAACAGGAACTTGACGCTGCGCGTGTCGGTGGCCAGGGGCAGGGCGGCATCGAGCGCCTTGCGCGCGGCGCGCCGGCCGGCGCCGTCGCCGTCGAAGCTGAAGACCACGGCGTCGGTGAAGCGGAACAGCTTTTGCACGTGGTCGGGCGTGCAGGCCGTGCCCAGCGTGGCCACGGCGTTGGCGAAGCCGAGCTGGGCCAGCGCGACCACGTCCATGTAGCCTTCGGTGACGAGGGCGTAGCCGGCCACGCGGATGGCGGTGCGGCCCTCGAACAGGCCGTAGAGCTCGCGGCCCTTGCTGAACACCGGCGTTTCGGGCGAGTTGAGGTACTTGGGCTCGCCCTTGTCGAGCACGCGCCCGCCAAAGCCGATGCACTCGCCCTTGACGTTGCGGATCGGGAACATGATCCGGTCGCGGAAGCGGTCGTAGCGCTTGGCCTGGCCGTCGGCGCCTTTTTCGTCCTCGTGCTCGATCACCATGCCCGACTCGACCAGCAGGGGCGCCTGGTAGTCGGGGAACACGCTGGCCAGGGCGCGCCAGCCCTCGGGCGCGTAGCCCAGGCCGAAGGTCTTGGCGATCTGGCCCGAGAGGCCGCGGCCCTTGAGGTAGTCGATGGCGCGCGGCGAGACCTTGAGCTGCTTGGCATAGGCCTGCGCGGCCTTCTCGAGCACGTCGGTGAGCGTGGCCTGCTTCTGGCGCTGCTGGGCGGCGCGCTCGCGGTCCTGCGGCGAGGCCTCGTCTTCCGGCACCTGCATGCCGGCCTGCTGGGCGAGGTCTTTCACCGCCTCGATGAAGCTCATGCCGGCGTGTTCCATCAGGAAACCGATGGCGTTGCCGTTGGCCCCGCAGCCGAAGCAGTGGTAGAACTGTTTGCTCGGGCTGACGCTGAACGAGGGCGATTTTTCGCCGTGGAACGGGCACAGGCCCATCAGGTTGGCGCCGCCCTTCTTGAGCTGCACGTAGCGGCCGACCACGTCAACCACGTCCACGCGGTTGAGCAGTTCCTGGATGAAGGTCTGGGGGATGGCCACCGGGGTATTCTGACCGATGCACCCCGGTTGCTCAGTCCCCGGCGACGATGCCCTCGCGGCGGGGATCGGCTCCGCCCAGCCACACCCGCTGGCCGCGCTGCGTGCCCCGCATCAGGGCCTGCAGGCCGCTGGTCATGTCCGCTTCCTCCACCGTGTGGCCGCGCTGGCGCAGGGCCTCCACGGTGGCGGGCGCAAACCGTTTCTGTTCCAGCAGCAAGGGCCCACCGGTGGTGCCGAAGTTGGGCAGGTTGATCGCGTCCTGCGGCGACAGGCCCCATTGCAGCGTGCCGTGCAGGGTCTTGGCGGTGAAGTGGATGATGAGCGCGCCGCCCGGGCTGCCCGCGCTCATCAGCAGCTCGCCGCTGGCCTTGTCGAACACCAGGGTGGGCGACATCGAGGAGCGCGGCCGCTTGCCCGGTTCGACGCGGTTGGCGATGGCTTGGCCCTGGGCGTTGCGGGGCGCGAAGCTGAAGTCGGTGAGCTCGTTGTTGAGCAGGAAACCACCCGGGCGGCTCGGATCGGTGGTGACCATGAGGCGCGAGCCGAAGACGGCCTCGATGGTGGTGGTCATGGCCAGCGCATTGCCGTAGGCGTCCACGATGCTGATGTGGCTGGTGCCGTACTCGGGCTGCTCGGGCATGGGCGCCCAGCCCACCTGCACGCCGCCCGGCACGCCGGCGGGCGCCTGCGGCATGCGGGCGTTCGGGCTGATGAGGCGGGCGCGCTCGTCCAGGTAGCGCGCATCGAGCAAGCTGCTCCAGCGGCCACCAGGGGCGGCGACGAAATCCGGGTCGGCCACGTACTGCGCGCGGTCGGCGAACGCCAGGCGCGAGGCCTCGGTGTAGCTGTGCAGCCAGTCGGCCGAGGGCAGGGCGGTGCCCATCGCGGGTTTCACCAGCGGCTCCTGGGCCTGCGGCGTGCGCGCGAGCAGACCGAGGATCTGGCCGACCGCGATGGCGCCCGAGCTGGGTGGCGGGAAGCCGCAGACGCGCAAGGCGCGCTGCGCGGCCGTGTGGTCGTGGCACAGGGCTTCGCGCTCGCGCGGCTGGTAGCGCTGGAGGTCTTCGAGGCTGAGGCTGCCGGGTCGCACCGGGTGCTGCCGCACCTTGTTGACGATGGCCTGGGCCACCGGGCCTTCGTGCAGGGCGATCGGGCCCTGGGCCGCGATGTTCCTGAGCACCTGCGCGAGTTCGGGGTTGCGCAGCACATGGCCCACCGGGTGCGGCTGGCCGTCGGGCCGGTAGAAGTAGGCGGCCGCGACCGGGTCGTTCTTCAGCGCGGTCTCGGCCAGCAGCAGGGTGTGCAGCCGGGGGCTGACGGCGAAGCCCTGGTCGGCCAGCGCGATGGCGGGTTCGAACAGGCGCGCCCAGGGCAGCTTGCCGTGTTGGCGGTGGGCCTGCGCGAGCATCGCCACCGCGCCGGGGGTGCCCACCGAGCGGCCGCTGGCCACGGCCACCATGAAGGGCAGGGGCTTGCCTTGTTCGTCGAGGAAGAGTTGCTCGTTGGCCCCGGCGGGCGCGGTCTCGCGGCCATCGAAGGCCTGGACGCGGCGCCCGTCGTGGTGCAGCAGGAAGGCGCCGCCGCCGATGCCGCTGGACTGCGGCTCCACCAGCGTGAGCACCATCTGCACGGCGATGGCCGCGTCCACCGCGCTGCCGCCGGCGCGCAGGATGCGGGCGCCGGCCTCGGTGGCCAGCGGGTTGGCCGCGGCCACGGCCTGGCGCGGGAAGGCCCAGCCCGGTTTGACCGTGAGGCCCGAGGCACCCTCGGGCTGCTGGATGGAAGAGGAGGAAGGGGTGGTGGGTGTGCCGCAGGCGCTGAGCAGGCTCAGCGAGGCGATCAGGCAGGCAAGGCGTGTCATGGCAATGGCTCCTTGAAGATCGTTGTCGAGACGGCCACCGTATCCCAGAAACGCGCATGGACCGCGCTGGCGGTCCATGGAGGCGTAAGAAACCGTTTCGGGATTACTTCGGTGCCAGGCGGATCGCGCCATCCAGGCGGATCACCTCGCCGTTGAGCATGTCGTTCTCGAAGATGTGTTTGGCCAGCTTGGCGTAGTCCTCCGGGGTGCCCAGGCGGCTCGGGAAGGGCACGCCGGCGGCAAGCGCGTCCTGCACTTCCTTGGGCATGCCGAAGAGCATGGGTGTGCCGAAGATGCCGGGGGCGATGGTCATGTTGCGGACGCCGTTGCGCGCCAGGTCGCGCGCGATCGGCAGCGTCATGCCGACGATGCCGCCCTTGGACGCCGCGTAGGCCGCCTGGCCGATCTGGCCGTCGTAGGCCGCCACGCTGGCGGTGGAGATCATCACGCCGCGCTCGCCGGTGGCCTCGGGCTCGTTCTTGCACATGGCCTCGGCGGCCAGGCGGATCATGTTGAAGCTGCCCACCAGGTTGACCATGATGGTCTTGGTGTACACGCCCAGGTTGTGCGCGCCGTTCTTGCCCACGGTCTTCTCGGCCGGGGCGATGCCGGCACAGTTCACCAGGCCCATGAGCTTGCCCAGGGACAGGGCCTTGGCCACCACCGCCTGGCCGTCGGCCTCGTTGCTCACGTCGCACTTCACGAACGCGCCGCCAATCTCCTTGGCCACGGCTTCGCCCTTGTCGGCCTGCATGTCGGCGATCACGACTTTGCCGCCGTTGGCCGCCAGCATGCGCGCCGTGCCTTCGCCCAGCCCCGATGCGCCGCCGGTGACGATGAATACCTTGCCTTGAATGTCCATGGGTGTGCTCCTGTGTGATGAGAGGGGATGTGACGTTGACGTAAACGTCAATTCGACCCGGATTATGCGACATGCCCGTGTCACGCCCTTGTCACGCGGGTGCCCTAGTCTGGGCGCTTTGTTCCCATCATGGAGCCCACATGTTTGACAGCCAGGACGAGCTGATGCGCCGCATCCACACCGACCTCATGGACGGTTACGACGAAGAGCTGGAGATGGAGCTCGAGGACCGCGTGCTGGACCAGGCCCTGGACGCCGATGAAGAGGCCAAACACAAGGAAGCGCGCCGCACCTACTTCCGCGAGCTGTTCCGGCTGCAGGCCGAGCTCGTGAAGCTGCAGGACTGGGTGGTGGCCACCGGGCACAAGGTGGTGATCGTGTTCGAGGGCCGCGACGCGGCCGGCAAGGGTGGGGCGATCAAGCGCATCACCCAGCGCCTGAACCCGCGCGTGTGCCGCGTGGCCGCGCTGCCCGCGCCCAACGACCGCGAGCGCACGCAGTGGTACTTCCAGCGCTACGCCGCGCACCTGCCCGCCGCGGGCGAAATGGTGCTGTTCGACCGCAGCTGGTACAACCGCGCGGGCGTGGAGCGCGTCATGGGCTTCTGCAGCGACGAGCAATACGAAGAGTTCTTCCGCTCGGTGCCCGAGTTCGAGAAGATGCTGGTGCGCTCGGGCATCCAGCTCATCAAATACTGGTTCTCGATTTCGGACGAAGAACAGCACCTGCGCTTCCTGGGTCGCATCCACGACCCGCTCAAGCAGTGGAAGCTCAGCCCCATGGACCTGGAGAGCCGCCGCCGCTGGGAGCTCTACACCCAGGCCAAGGAAGTGATGCTGGAACGCACCCACATCCCCGAGTCGCCCTGGTGGGTGGTGCAGGCCGACGACAAGAAAAAGGCCCGCCTCAACTGCATCCACCACCTGCTGCGGCAGATGCCCTACGGCGAAGTGGAGCGCGCCACCATCACGCTGCCCGACCGCGTGCGCCACGAAGGTTACCGGCGCCACCAGGTGCCCGGCGAGATCTACGTTCCTCAGGTGTACTGACCGCCACAAAAAAAGAAAAAGCCCCCATGCATTCACACGGGGGCTTTTTTCTTTAGCCGAAGCGCCTCAAGTCCAGAACATCGCGGATCCGGCTTCGCCGGTCCGCAGATGTTGCCCCCTTGAGGGGGTCGCGCGAAGCGCGGCGGGGGTGTTCTTACTTATAGCCCACGCGGTCCAGCATTTGCTGCACCTTGGTCATGTTCTTCGCCACCACGCCCAGCGGCACGGTCTCGGCCTTGAAGCTGTCGCCGCCCATGGCCTTGATGGCCGGGTTGTCGACTTTCAGGCCCTTGACGGTGGGGAACTCGTTGTTGCCGTTGGCGAAGTAGTCCTGGGCGTAGGGGCTGGACAGGAACTCCATGAAGGTGATCGCGTTGTCGCGGTTCTTGGCGTGCTTGGCCACGCCCGCACCGGCGATGTTCACGTGGGTGCCGCTGGTGGCCTGGTTGGGGAACATGACCTTCACCTTGCTCATCACGGCCTTGTCTTCCGCCTTGTCGGACTTGATCAGGCGCGCCACGTAGTAGGTGTTGGTCAAGGCCACGCCGCATTCGCCCGAGGCCACGCCCTTGATCTGGTCGGTGTCACCGCCCTTGGGCGCACGCGCCATGTTGTCCACCACGCCCTTGAGCCAGGCTTCGCCCTTCTGGTCGCCCAGGTGTTCGACGATGGTGGAGAAGAGCGAGAGGTTGTAGGGGTGCGAGCCCGAGCGCGTGCAGACCAGGCCCTTGAGCTTGGGGTCGGCGAGCTGTTCGTAGGTGGCCACGTCTTCGGCCTTCACGCGGGCCGGGTCGTACACGATCACGCGGGCGCGGGTGGAAAAGCCGGTCCAGGTCACGCCGTCGGCGGTGGCGCTGGCGCGCAGGTTGGCGGGAATGGCGGCGTCGAGCTTGGCCGACTTGATCGGCTGGAACAGGCCCTGGGTGTCGGCCACGGCCAGGCGGGCGGCGTCCACCAGCATGATCACATCGGCGGGGGAGGCCGCGCCCTCGGCGCGCAGGCGGGCGATGATGCCGGCGTCGTCCGCGTCCACGCGGTTGATCTTGATGCCGGTGGTCTTGGTGAAGGTCTCGTACATGGTCTCGTCGGTCTGGTAGTGACGGGCGGAATACAGGTTGAGCACCTTGTCCTGGGCCTGGATCTGGGTGTGGGCGCCCAGCGCGGCGGCCATGGCGATGGCCATCATGGCGAGTTTGGGAAGTCGGGTCATGACGCGGTCCTTGGAGGTGGTTTGAAACGGAGCAGAGGAGGGGGACGCCCCCGTCGATCGGATCGGTGGGCGAGGGGATAATTCCGGCGAGCATGCTAGCACGAACGAGAATGGTTCTTATCAAAAACTTACGCCCCAACCTGCCGCGAACCGCCTGGATTCTGGCCGCCGTCCTGCTGATCGCGGGCTGCGCCAGCGGTCCACCCCGGCTGCCGGAGACCCCCCCGGTTGCCACCGTTCCCACGACCCCTGAAGTACCCACGCGCGCGCCCCGCCTGGGGCTGGCGCTCGGTGGTGGCGCCGCGCGCGGGTTTGCCCATGTGGGCGTCATCCAGGTGCTGGAGAAGAACGGCATCCGCCCCGATCTGGTGGTGGGCACCTCCGCCGGCAGCATGGTGGCCGCGATGTACGCCAGCGGCAAGACCGCCGCCGAGCTGGAGGCCACGGCCCTCAGCATGGAAGAGGCCACCTTGACCGACTGGTCCCTGCCCATCATGGGCCGGGGCATGCTGCGCGGCGAGGCGCTCACGCGCTACGTGCGCCAAGCCGTGGGCGGCAAGCTGCTGGAGAACATGTCCATTCCCCTGGGTGTGCTGGCCACCGACCTGGCGACCGGGCAGGGCGTGCTGTTCCGCCGGGGCGACGCGGCTCAGGCCGTGCGCGCCTCCAGCGCCGTGCCGGGCGTGTTCGCACCGGTGAACATCACCGGGCGCGACTATGTGGACGGCGGCCTGGTGGCGCCGGTGCCGGTGCGCTACGCCCGCGACATGGGCGCCGAGGTGGTGCTGGCGGTGGACATCTCGAGCGCGCCCGAGGGCAATTCGGCGGTCGGCAGCGTGCAGGTGCTGCTGCAGACCTTCGCCATCATGGGGCAAAGCATCAACCGCCACGAACTGGCGGGGGCCGACGTGGTGCTGCGCCCCGCGCTGGTGGGCGTGGGCAGCGCGGACTTCACGGCGCGGCTGCGCGCCATCGAAGCGGGCCGGGCCGCGATGCAGGCGGCCTTGCCGCAGCTGCGCACACAGCTGGCCCGGCGCCTGCCGGCCAACCGGCCATAAAAAAAGCCCTCACCTTGCAGTGAGGGCTTAAGGGGTCCGATGAAATCGAATTTCGAAAAGGACCCGAGGAGACAACCAGAAAAACAGACTTGAGATTCAAGCGCTGCCTTTGAGGGGTAGCGCGCCGTGACTTGATACTAGAGGGGCCTTTTTGACGTGTGTCAAGCGGGCCGATCAACGGCACGATCGCGGTGCTGTGCTGCTTAGCGCTTCTTGGCGGCCGTCTTGGTCGCGTTCACGGCCGAGGCGGTCACGGTGTTGAAGTTGGCTTCGGCCATTTCGGTGGCTTGCTTGACGGCCTTCTGGACCGATTCCATGGCGTTGTTGGCGGCGGAAACGGCGCTCTTCATCACGGCCACGGCGGTTTCGGAACCGGCGGGAGCGTTCTTGGCGGCGTTGTCCACGACAGCCAGGAACTTCTTCTGGGTGTCGCTGGCTTGGGCTTCAGCGGCCTTGCCGAACTCGGCGCCGGTGCCGGCGGCGATGTCGTACAGGTGGCGGCTGTAGGCCACGGTCTTCTCGGCCAGGGGCTGCATCAGGTTGGCTTGCAGGGACAGCAGTTCCTGCGCGTCCTTCACGCTCAGCAGGGCCTGGGCGCTGTTGGCGGATTCGGACAGGGCAGCCTTGGTGGCTTGCACGTTCAGATCGACCAGCTTTTCCACGCCTTCGAAGGCTTTCTGGGTCAGGCCGAAAAGGGTTTCGATGTTGGCTTTCTGGGCGGCAACGATTTGTTCAGCGGTCAACATATTCATACTCCTAAACTTTGTAAAACAAGGGCTTAGTTGAAGGCTGCTGAGAACACCGCGCTGTCGGGACGCTGTTGTTTTCGTTCGCTTTGCTGCACTGCAACATGACTCGAATTATAGGGAGATGCCGCAGACGTGCAAGCCCTTTTTGTTGCGCTGCAGCATTCTAGATGCGGTGTTCTAAAAGTCGGTGGTGGCACTGCGGCATCGTCCTGCGCCCACAATGGCCCGGCCCGACCGAATCCCTCGCCCCGATCTCCCTTCCGTGCACGCCTACTACGCCGACCACTTTGTCCTGCCGCTGCCCAGCGGGCACCGCTTTCCCATGGGGAAGTACGCGCGCCTGCGCGAGCGGCTGGTGGCCGAGCTGCCCGAGGTGCAGATGCTCGAGGCCTTGCCCGCGAGCCGCGGCGAGCTGGCCCTGGTGCACACCCCGGCGTACATCGAGGCCGTGGCCAGCGGCACGCTGAGCCCGGCGGCGCAGCGCGAGATCGGTTTTCCCTGGAGCCCGGCCATGGCCGAACGGGCGCGCCGCTCGGTGGGCGCCACCCTGCAGGCCTGCCGCAGCGCCCTGGGCGGTGCCGGGCTGGCCGCGAACCTGGCCGGCGGCACGCACCACGCCTATGCCGACAAGGGCAGTGGCTTCTGCGTGTTCAACGACTTCGCCGTGGCGGCCCGCCTGATGCAGGCCGAGCACGCGCGGCTGAACCGCGCCCGGGGACCGCTGCGGGTCGCGATCATCGACCTCGACGTGCACCAGGGCAATGGCACGGCGTCCATCTTCGCCAACGACGCGTCGGTGTTCACACTGTCGCTGCACGGCGCGAGGAATTTCCCCTTCCGCAAGGAGCCCAGCGACCTCGACGTCGAGCTGCCCGATGGCTGCGACGACGATACCTACAGGGACGCGCTGGAGCGGGCGCTGGGTGAGCTGGAGCGCCGCTTCGACCCGGGCCTGGTGCTGTACCTGGCGGGAGCGGACCCGCACGAGGGCGACCGGCTCGGGCGCCTCAAGCTCAGCTTCGATGGCCTGGAGGCGCGCGACCGCCGGGTGATGGACTGGGCCTGGCAGAAGCGCCTGCCGCTGGCCATCGCCATGGGCGGTGGCTACGGCCACGACCTGGAGGCCACGGTGCAGGTGCAGGTCAACACCTACCGCACCGCGCTGCAGTACCGGCAGCGCTGGCGCGGCTGGGCGGCGGCGGTTGCCGGATCAACCCACTGGCACAATGCCCCGGCATGAGCACCGCCAGCAGCCCACCTCCGCGTCCGCAAGCCTTGCCCCGCAGCGCCTACCGGGTGTTCCGGCCCATCGGCACACGCTGGAGCGACAACGACATCTATGGCCATGTGAACAACGTGGTGTACTACAGTTGGTTCGACACGGCGGTCAATGCGCACCTGATCGAGCAGGGCGCGCTCGACATCCATGGCGGCGAGGTGATCGGCCTGGTGATCGAGACCCAGTGCAACTACTTCGCGCCGCTGGCGTTTCCCCAGACCGTGTGGGCCGGCCTGCGCGTGGCGCACCTGGGCAGTTCCAGCGTGCGCTACGAAGTGGGCCTGTTCGCCGACGGTGAAGAGACCGCCGCGGCCTGCGGGCACTTCGTCCACGTGTACGTGAACCGCGAAACCCGCCGGCCCGTGCCGCTGCCCGACATCCTCAAGAAGACTTTGGAGACCCTGCGATGAGCCAGAACCCCGCGTCGCCCCTGATCGATGCCGCCAGCGTCGATGCCGCGATCAACAGCCGCATGTCCGCCCGGGCCTTCCTGCCCGACCCGGTGCCGCGCGAGACCATCGAGCACCTGCTGCGGCTGGCCAGCCGCTCGCCTTCGGGCACCAACACCCAGCCCTGGAAGGTGTACGTGCTGCAGGGCGCCAGCCGCGACAGCCTGGTGGAGAAGGTCTGCGCCGCGCACGACGCGCTGCGCGCCGATCCGGCGCTGGCCGCCGAGTACCGCGAGGAGTACGACTACTACCCCGAGAAATGGGTCAGCCCCTACATCGACCGCCGCCGCGAGAACGGCTGGGGCCTGTACGGCCTGCTCGGCATCACCAAAGGCGACAAGGACAAGATGCACGCGCAGCACCAGCGCAACTTCCGCCTGTTCGACGCCCCGGTGGGCCTCATGTTCACGGTGGACCGCATCATGGGCCGGGGCTCGCTGGTGGACTACGGCATGTTCCTGCAGACGCTCATGATCGCCGCGCGCGGCCACGGCCTGCACACCTGCCCGCAGGCCGCCTGGAACGGCTTCGCGAAGATCATCCTGCCGCACATCGGTGCCGGCGATAACGAAATGCTGGTGTGTGGCATGGCCCTGGGCTACGCCGACCCCAGCCACCTGGTCAACGGCTTCCACACACCGCGCGAGCCGGTCGAGAGCTTCACCCACTGGCTGGAATAATCGCCGGTTCCACTTTTCATTCCAAAGGACACAACATGATCACCACCCCCAGCGGCCTGCAGTACGAAGACACCGTGGTCGGCAACGGCGAAGTGGCCCAGGCCGGCCGTCCCGTGCAAGTGCACTACACCGGCTGGCTCTACAACGATGGCGTGCAGGGCTCCAAGTTCGATTCGAGCAAGGACCGCGGCCAGCCGTTCGAATTCCCGCTCGGCGCCGGCCACGTCATCAAGGGCTGGGACGAGGGCGTGCAGGGCATGGCCGTGGGCGGCACGCGCCGCTTGGTCATTCCGGCCGCGCTCGGCTACGGCGCGCGCGGTGCCGGCGGCGTGATCCCGCCCAACGCCACGCTGCTGTTCGAAGTGGACCTGCTGGCCGTCTGACGGCATGCCGGCGCTCTGATGGGCGCCCTACCGCGCCCAGCGAAGGCGCTTCGGAGACAACATGACATCACCCACCCTGCGCCGGTTGTGCCTGGCGGCCACCCTGCTGCCCGGCCTGGCCCGGGCAGCAGATCTCGACGGCAGCCAGCTGTCCGTGTGGTGGGGCGTGCCGTTCGCGGGCGTCCTGCTCTCCATTGCCCTGATGCCCCTGCTGGCACCGGCTTTCTGGCACCACCACTTCGGCAAGGTGTCGGCCGCCTGGGCGCTGGCCTTTCTCGTGCCGTTCGCGATCGTGGCGGGTCCGGGCCTGGCAGGGACCAGCGTCGTGCACGCGCTGCTGGCCGAGTACATCCCGTTCATCGTGCTGCTGACCGCGCTGTTCACGGTGGCCGGCGGCATTTTCGTGCGGGGCAACCTGCATGGCAGCCCGGGCCTGAACACCGGCCTGCTGGCCATCGGCGCGGTGCTCGCCAGCTTCATGGGCACCACCGGCGCGTCGATGCTGCTGATCCGCCCGCTGATCCGCGCCAACGACAACCGCAAGCACCAGGTGCACGTGGTGGTGTTCTTCATCTTCATCGTCTCCAATGCGGGCGGCTCGCTCACGCCGCTGGGCGACCCGCCCCTGTTCCTGGGCTTCCTCAAGGGCATCGATTTCTTCTGGACCATGGCTCACCTGTGGATGGAAACCGTGGCGCTCATCGGCGCGCTGCTGGTGATCTTCTACGCCATCGACTGGTGGTACTACCACCGCCGCGAAGAGCTCCAGCCGCAGGACCCCACGCCCGACACCGCGCGCCTGGGTTTCGACGGCGGCTTCAACTTCGCGCTGCTGGGTGTGGTCGTGGCGCTCGTGCTCATGAGCGGCCTGTGGAAGTCGCCCGTGGTGTTCCACATCGCGGGCACCGATGTCGGCCTGCCGGGCCTGTTGCGCGACATCGGGCTGATCGTGGTCACGCTCATCTCGCTCAAGCTGACACCGTCCAGCGTGCACGAGAGCAACCAGTTCGCCTGGGGGCCGATGCAGGAGGTGGCCAAACTGTTCGCCGCGATCTTCCTCACCATCATCCCGGTGATCGCCATGCTCAAGGCCGGTGTCGACGGCCCGTTCGGCGCGGTGGTCAGGGCCGTGACGAATGCGGACGGCTCGCCCAACCCGGCCATGTACTTCTGGGCCACCGGCGCCCTGAGTTCCTTCCTCGACAACGCACCCACCTACCTGGTGTTCTTCAACACGGCCGGCGGCGATCCGCAGGCGCTGATGACCGCCATGGCGCCCACGCTGGTGGCCATCTCCGCCGGTGCCGTGTTCATGGGCGCCAACACCTACATCGGCAACGCGCCCAACCTGATGGTCAAGGCGATCGCCGAAGACCGCGGCATCCGCATGCCCAGCTTTTTCGGTTACATGCTCTGGTCGGTCGGCATCCTGGTGCCGCTGTTCGCGCTGATGACCTGGATCTGGTTTGTCTGACCCCTTGAAGGAACCTCCCGCCATGACCTCCCGCCCCGCCATCTTCGTTGCCCGCCAAGTCTTCCCCGAGGTGGTGGACAAGCTGCGGCAGCACTTCGATGTGGACACCAATGAGGACGACGCACCGCTGGCGCCGGCCCAGCTGATCGAGCGCCTGCAGGGCAAGGTGGGCGTGATCACCACCGGCAGCGAGCGCGTGGACGCGGCCCTGATCGCGGCCTGCCCGCAACTCAGGATCGTGGCCAACATCGCCGTGGGCTACAACAACTTCGACCTGCCGGCCATCACCGCCGCGGGCGTGCTGGCGAGCAACACGCCCGACGTGCTGACCGAAACCACCGCCGACTTCGGCTTCGCGCTGCTGCTGGCCACGGCCCGCCGCCTCACCGAGAGCGAGCATTTCCTGCGCGCCGGCCAGTGGAACCGCTGGGCGCTGGACATGTTCGCCGGCGCCGAAGTGCATGGCAGCACGCTGGGCATCCTCGGCATGGGCCGCATCGGCCAGGCCATCGCGCGGCGCGGCGCGCACGGCTTCGGCATGAAGGTGATCTACCACAACCGTTCGCGGCTCGACGCGGCGACGGAAGCCGAATGCAAGGCCAGCTACGTGAGCAAGGAGGAGCTGCTCAAGACGGCCGACCACCTCATCCTCGTGCTGCCCTATAGCGCCTCGTCGCACCACGCCATCGGCGCGGCCGAGATCGCGCAGATGAAGCCCACGGCGACGCTGGTCAACATCGCGCGCGGCGGCATCGTGGACGACGCAGCGCTGGCCGTGGCGCTGCGCGAGAAGCGCATCGCCGCCGCCGGGCTGGATGTGTACGAGGGCGAGCCCAAGGTGCACCCCGACCTGCTCACCGTGCCCAACATCGTGCTCACGCCGCACATCGCCAGCGCCACCATCACCACCCGCAAGGCGATGGCCCACCTGGCGGCCGACAACGTCATCGCCTACCTCACGCAGGGCAAGACCCTCACGCCGCTCAACCCGGAAGTGGCGGGCCAGCGTTGAACGACACGATGAGCAACGACCTGCTTCTCTGGCTGCTGCTGATCGGGGTGGCGCTCAACCTCGCGCTCGGCCTGTGGCTGCTGCTGCGCCGTGCGCCGGTGGATGCCCAGGAGCTCGCGCACCGCGAGCGCCTGCTCGACCAGGTGCAGCAGCAAGGGCAGCAGGTGGGCCAGCGCGTGGAGCGGGTGGAAAGCGAACTGCGGCGCGAGATCAGCGAGCAGTCGCGTGGCGGGCGCCAGGAAATGCAGCAGACCCTGGCCACCTTCCAGGAAACGCTGTCGCGCCAGGAGGCCGAGGCCACGCGCACGCAGAACGCCCAGCTCGACGCCTTCGCCCTGCAACTCGTGCAGTTGCGTGGCACGCTGGGCGACACGCTCACGCGCCAGCTGCAGGACATGAGCGAAGGCAACGCGCGGCGCCTGGCCGAGATCCGCACGACGCTGGACGCGCAGCTCGCGCAACTGCAGCAGAACAACGCCGCCAAGCTCGATGAGATGCGCGCCACGGTCGATGAGAAACTGCAGAGCACGCTGCAGGCGCGCCTGGGCGAGAGCTTCAAGCAGGTGGCCGACCGCCTGGAGCAGGTGCACAAGGGCCTGGGCGAAATGCAGACGCTGGCGCAGGGCGTGGGCGACCTCAAGCACCTGCTGACCAACGTGAAGACGCGCGGCATGTTCGGCGAAGCCCAGCTGGCCGCGTTGCTCGAACAGGTGTTCGCGCCCGACCAGTACGCCGTGCAGGTGATGACCAAGCCGGGCAGCCGCTTCACGGTGGACTTCGCGATCAAGATGCCCGGCCGCAGCGAAGATGGCGCGCCTTGCTGGCTGCCCATCGACGCCAAATTCCCCAACGAGGACTACGAGCGCCTGCTCGATGCGCAGCAGCGCGCCGACGTCGAAGGCGCCGACCTGGCCGCGCGTGGGCTGGAGCAGCGCATCCGGCTCGAAGCGAAGTCCATGGCCGACAAGTACCTGCAGCCGCCGCACACGACCGACTTCGCCATTCTGTTCCTGCCCACCGAAGGCCTGTACGCCGAGGTGTTGCGCCGACCGGGGCTGATGGAAGTGCTGCAGCGCGAGCACCGCGTGACCCTGGCCGGGCCCACCACGCTCATGGCCATGCTCAACTCGCTGCAGATGGGCTTTCGCACGTTGGCGCTGGAAAAGCGCTCCAGCGAAGTCTGGCAGGTGCTGGGCGCGGTCAAGACCGAGTTCGGCAAGTTCGGCGACGTGCTCGCGCGCGTGAAGAGCCAGACGCAGACCGTGCTCAACACGCTGGACAGTGCCGAGACGCGCAGCCGCGCCATGGGCCGCGCGCTCAAGGCGGTGGAAGCCCTGCCGCAGGACCAGGCCAGCGCGCTGTTGCCGCTGGACCCCACCGACAACGGAGACGCTTGAACCCCCAGCTCCGATCCGTCCTCTGGCGCCTCATCGCGGCGCAGATCTGCCTGCATGCCTGCATGACAGGGTTTCGCATGGCCGCGCCGCTCATGGCGTTGCGCGAGGGCTACAGCCCGGCCGCGGTGGGCATGCTGCTGGCCCTGTTCGCGCTGGCGCCCGTCTTCATGGCCTTGCCCGCCGGCCGCTACGCCGACCGGCGTGGCCTGCGCAAACCGGTGATGCTTTCGGTGGGCGTGGCCTCGGCCGGTGCGGCGCTGGCGGTGGCCTTTCCGGTGTTCCCGGTGCTGTGCCTGACCGCGCTGACCTGCGGCGCGGCCACGGGCATGGCCATGATCGCGCTGCAGCGCCACGTGGGCCGCCTCGCGCACGGGCCGACCGAGCTCAAGCAGGTGTTCAGCTGGATGGCCATCGGCCCCTCGATCTCCAATTTCCTCGGGCCCTTCGCCGCGGGCGTGATGATCGACAGCTTCGGTTTTCGCGCCGCCTTCCTGCTGCTCGCGTTGCTGCCCTCGCTGGCCTGGTATGGCGTGCGGCACACCGTCGAGCACGAGCCGGTGGCGCCCGAGCTGCGCCAGGCCAGCGGCTCGTCGTGGAACCTGTTGAAGGACAAGGGCTTTCGCCAGCTGATGATGATCAACTGGATGCTGTCGTCCTGCTGGGACGTGCACACCTTTCTGGTGCCGGTGCTGGGCCACGAGCGCGGCCTGAGCGCGACCGTGATCGGCACCATCCTCGGCGCCTTCGCCCTGGCCGCCACCGCGATCCGCCTGCTCCTGCCCTGGCTGGCCTCGCACCTGCGCGAGTCGGTGGTGATCGGCACGGCCATGCTGGCCACCGCGCTGCTGTTCGCGGCCTATCCCATGGTGCACGCGGCCTGGGCCATGGGCACGCTATCGGTGCTGCTGGGTTTCGCGCTCGGGTCGGTGCAACCCATGATCATGAGTTCGCTGCACCAGATGACGCCGCACCACCGCCACGGCGAGGCGCTGGGCCTGCGCGCCATGGCCATCAATGGGTCCAGCGTGGTGATGCCGCTGATGTTCGGCTCGGCCGGCGCCCTGATCGGGGTGGGCGCGGTATTCTGGCTCGTGGGCGCGGTGGTCGGCCTGGGTTCGCCGCTGGCCTGGCGCCTGCCGGCGCCTTCGGCCGAGGCGCCTCAGCGCATGCCTTAGGCGGGTGCGAGCTTGCGCGGAGCGGCCGCGCGTTGCGGGGCCCGCGCGGCGGGTTGGGTGAAGCCCAGCCCGGCGAGGTACACGTCCATCGTGTCGCGCCCGCTCTTCACGAGATCGAAAGCCTCGGGGTCGAGCAGCCAGTTCTGGATCAACCCGTCGATGATCACGTGCAGGCCGAGCGCGGCGGTGCCCAGCGGGATGTGCAGCTGGATGCCTTCGCGCTGCACCGCCTGCTGCAGGATCTCTTCGGTCATGGCCATGCATTCGTTGCGCACCTGCAGATGGCGGTCGCGCACCGCCTGCATCTCGGCCACGTACTCCACCTTGTGCGTGGCGACCTCGAACACCCGGCGGGTCTGTTCGTCGTTGGCGGTCTGCTGGAGCGCGTTCATGATCGAGTCGCGCAGGGAGAGCAGGGGGTTGGCGGTGGTGTCCGCCGTGCGCGCGGTGCAGGCCAGCGTGCCCTCCAGGGGCATGGTCACGCGCTCCATCATGGCGTTGAACAGGTCGGCCTTGTCCTTGAAGTGCCAGTAGATCGCGCCGCGCGTGGTGCCGGCGGCGGTGGCAATGTCGTTGAGCGAGGTGCGGGAGACGCCTCGCTCCTGAAACAAATGCTCGGCAGCATCCAGCAGGCTGTGGCGGGTGGCCAGCGCATCGGCTTTGGTGCGTCGAACCATGGTGTGTGTGTCTCCAGAATGGAAGCCCGTGGGGATGGTTAGGACTATACATACATTCTTGTATGTATGTATACTTCGCCGTTTTGCGACAGCACAACCCGTCAGGGTATTCCCTGCCGTTGCGCGCCATCCCTCTTTCATACCCAAGGACTCCCATGCCCGCCTTGA
The DNA here is from genome assembly GCF_058787875.1 of Hydrogenophaga sp. FW305-3-2-15-A-LB1. Classification (NCBI taxonomy): domain Bacteria; kingdom Pseudomonadati; phylum Pseudomonadota; class Betaproteobacteria; order Burkholderiales; family Comamonadaceae; genus Hydrogenophaga; species Hydrogenophaga sp. FW305-3-2-15-A-LB1. The sequence continues at coordinate 83,335 of NZ_JBYTAE010000003.1, forward strand.
GCCTTATCAAGTCAGTGCCCGTTTCGCGCACCCGGTTCGCCCCCTTGCCCCCGGCCCCGTTGTGGCGTGGCTTGTCCGTCCTCGCGTTGGCCGCGGTGCTGGCCGCCTGCGGCGAATCCGCTCCCCCGCAGGCTGCCGCCCCGGGTGGTGGCATGCCGGCCCCCGAAGTGGGCGTGGTCACGGTCGCCCCCGGCGACGTGGGCCTGACGACCGAACTGCCAGGCCGCCTGGAAGCGTCGCGCGTGGCGCAGGTGCGGGCCCGCGCGGCCGGCATCCTGCAGGAGCGCCTGTTCCGCGAGGGCAGCGACGTGAAGGCAGGCCAGCCCCTGTTCCGCATCGATCCCGCGCCGTACTCGGCCGCCCTGCAAAGCGCCCAGGCCAGCCTGGCGCGCTCGCAGGCCAACCTCACGCAGGCCACGGCGCTGGCCGAGCGCTACGCTCCGCTGGTGAAGGAAAACGCCATCAGCCAGCAGGAATACGCCTCGGCCGTCGCGTCCCAGAAGCAGGCCGAGGCCGACGTCGCGGCCGGCAAGGCGGCCGTGCAGACCGCCAACATCAACCTGGGCTATGCCCGTGTGACGGCGCCCATTTCGGGCCGCATCGGCCGCGCGCTGGTGACCGAAGGTGCGCTGGTCGGGCAGGGCGAGGCCACGCAGCTGGCGGTGATCCAGCAGATCAACCCCATGTACGTGAACTTCACGCAGTCCGCCGCCGAGGTCTTCAAACTGCGCAAGGCCATGGACAACGGCCAGCTCAAGGGCGCGGGCTCGCAAGCCGCTGCCGTGCAGGTGGTACTGGAAGACGGCACCGTGTACGAACAACCCGGCCGCCTGCTGTTCGCCGACCTGACGGTGGACAGCGCCACCGGCCAGGTGACGCTGCGCGCCGAAGTGCCCAACCCCAAGGGCACGCTGCTGCCGGGCCTGTACGTGCGCGTGCGCCTGGAGCAGGCCAAGGCCGGCAATGCGATCACGCTGCCGCAACAGGCGGTGACGCGCTCGGCTCAAGGCGACACCGTCTCGGTGGTTGGCGCCGACGGCAAGATCGCTCCTCGCCAGGTCAAGGTGGGCGGGCAGCAGAACGGCCAGTGGGTCATCCTCGACGGCGTGAAGGCCGGCGAGCAGATCATGGTCGACGGCTTCCAGAAGCTCCAGATGATGCCGCCTGGCACGCCCGTGAAGGCCGTGCCCTGGCAGGCGCCCGGCAGTGCACCGGCCGCCCCGGCGGCCCCGGCGCCCGAGGCCGCGAAGTAAGGAGCGCCCGACATGGCGAAATTCTTCATTGACCGACCCATCTTCGCGTGGGTGATCGCGCTCTTCATCATGGTGATCGGCGGCGTGTCGATCACGCAGCTGCCGATCGCGCAGTACCCGCCGGTGGCCCCGCCGGCCATCGTCATCAACACCGCCTACCCCGGTGCCTCGGCCGCCACGCTGGAAGACAGCGTGCTGTCGGTGATCGAGCGCGAGATGAACGGCGCGCCCGGCCTGATCTACATGGAATCGGTCGCGCAGGCCGATGGCAGCGGCAGCATCACGCTGAGCTTCGAGACCGGCACCGACCCGGAACTGGCGCAGGTGGACGTGCAGAACCGCTTGTCCCGGGCCACGCCGCGCCTGCCGGCGGCGGTGACGCAGCAGGGTGTGCGGGTGGACAAGTCCAACAGCAACTTCCTGCTGTTCGCCATGCTCTCGAGCGACGATCCGGCGCTGGACCCCGTGGCGCTGGGCGACTATGCCGCGCGCAGCGTGGTGCCCGAGCTGCAGCGCCTGCCCGGTGTGGGCCAGGCCCAGCTGTTCGGTTCCGAGCGCGCCATGCGCATCTGGATCGACCCGGCCAAGCTGCTCGGCTTCAATCTGAGCGCGTCCGACGTCAACAACGCCATCCGCGCGCAGAACGCGCAGGTCTCGGCTGGTGAGATCGGTGCGCTGCCCAACGTGGCCGGCCAGAGCATCGCGGCCACCGTGGTGGTCAACGGCCAGCTTGGCAGCGTCGAGCAGTTCGGCAACATCGTGCTGCGCGCCAGCGCCGACGGCGCCACCGTGCGCCTCAAGGACGTGGCCCGCATCGAACTCGGCGGCCAGGCCTACGCCACGTCGGCGCGCCTGAGCGGCAAGCCCGCGGTCGGTGTCGGTGTGCAGCTCTCGCCCAGCGGCAACGCCCTGGCCACGGCCGAGGCGGTGCGCACCAAGATGCACGAACTCGAGCGCTTCTTCCCCACCGGCATGAAATGGTCGATCCCCTACGACAGCTCGCGCTTCGTGAAGATCTCCATCACGCAGGTGGCCCAGACCCTGGGCGAAGCCATGCTGCTGGTGTTCCTGGTGATGTTCCTGTTCCTGCAGAACATCCGCTACACCATCATCCCGACCATCGTCGTGCCGGTGGCCCTGCTGGGCACGTTCGGCGCCTTGCTGGCCATGGGCTTCTCCATCAACGTGCTGACCATGTTCGGCATGGTGCTGGTGATCGGCATCGTGGTGGACGACGCCATCGTGGTGGTGGAGAACGTCGAGCGCATCATGAGCGAGGAGGGGCTGCCGCCCCTGCAGGCAACCCGCAAGGCGATGTCGCAGATCTCCGGCGCCATCGTCGGTGTGACCGTGGTGCTGATCTCGGTGTTCGTGCCGCTGGCGTTCTTCGCTGGCTCGGTGGGCAACATCTACCGCCAGTTCTCGGCGGTGATGGGCGTGTCGATCGCGTTCTCGGCCTTCCTGGCCCTGTCGCTCACGCCCGCGCTGTGCGCGACCCTGCTCAAGCCGGTCGAGGCCGGCCACCACCACGAGAAGACGGGCTTCTTCGGCTGGTTCAACCGCGGCTTCTCTCGCACCGCCAAACGCTACGAACGTGGCGTGGCCGCGCTGCTGCCGCGCGCCGGTCGCACGCTGATCATCTACGTGGCCATCATCGCCGCCGCCGCCGTGGTCTACATGCGCCTGCCGACGTCGTTCCTGCCCAATGAAGACCAGGGCACGCTGCTGGTGAACGTGCAGCTGCCGCCGGGCGCCACGCAGGAGCGCACGCTGGATGTGATGAAGCAGGTGGAAGGTTTCATCCTGCAGCAGCCCGAGGTGGAAAGCATGGTCGGCGTGCTGGGCTTCAGCTTCTCCGGTCAGGGGCAGAACGCGGCGCTGGCCTTCGTGACGCTCAAGGACTGGGCCGAGCGCACCGCGCCCGGCAGTTCGGCCGAGGCGGTGGCCGGGCGGGCCTTCGGCGCGCTCTCGAGCATCCGCGACGCGTTCATCTACCCGCTGAGCCCGCCACCCATTCCCGAACTGGGGGCCTCGTCCGGCTTCAGCTTCCGTCTGCAGGACCGGGGCGGTCTGGGCCGCGACGCGCTGATGAGCGCGCGCAACCAGCTGCTGGGCATGGCCTCGCAGAGCAAGGTGATCACCCAGGTGCGCCCGGACGGCCTGGAAGACGCGCCGCAGCTGCAGATCGACATCGACCGCGACAAGGCCAACGCCCTGGGCGTGGGCTTCGACGTGATCAATGCCGCCATCGGCACCTCGCTCGGTTCGAGCTACGTCAACGACTTCCCCAACGCCGGCCGCCTGCAGCGCGTGGTGGTGCAGGCCGACGCGCCCGCCCGCATGCAACCGGAAGACCTGCTGCGCCTGAACGTGGTGAACAACAAGGGCCAGGCGGTGCCGCTGTCGGCCTTCGCCACCACGAAATGGATCACCGGCCCGATGCAGACGGTGCGCTACAACGGCTACCCATCCGTGCGCATCAGCGGCAGCGCCGCCCCCGGCATGAGCACGGGTGCGGCCATCGCCGAGATGGAGAAGCTCGCGGCCCAGTTGCCGCAAGGCATCGGCTACGAGTGGACCGGCCAGACGCGCGAGGAAAAGCTCGCCGGCTCGCAGGCGGTCATCCTGTACGCCTTCGCCATCCTGGCCGTGTTCCTCTGCCTGGCCGCGCTGTACGAGAGCTGGACCATTCCGCTGTCGGTGATTCTGGTGGTGCCGCTGGGCGTGCTCGGGGTGCTGCTGGCGACGTTGATGCGCGACTACTCGAACGACGTGTACTTTCAGGTGGGGCTGATCACCATCATCGGCCTCTCGGCGAAGAACGCGATTCTGATCATCGAGTTCGCCAAGGACCTGCAGGCGCAGGGCAAGAGCGTGATCGCGGCGGCGCTGGAAGCGGCCCACATCCGGTTCCGCCCCATCATCATGACCTCGATGGCCTTCACGCTCGGTGTGCTGCCGCTGGCGATCGCCTCGGGCGCCGGCTCGGCCAGCCAGCGCGCCATCGGCACCGGCGTGATCGGCGGCATGATCACCGGCACCGTGCTGGCGGTGATCTTCGTGCCGATCTTCTTTGTGGTGGTTCGCACCCTGTTCAAGGGCAGCGAACGCCAGCACCAGCGGGATGCCGAACAAGCGGCCGCCCACCATGGCCCAGGAGTGCAAATCGATGTTTAAGAATGCCCACCCCCGCGCCGCCTTCGGCGGCACCCCCTTCAGGGGGCGCACCGTGCGGCCTGGCGAAGCCAGTTCCGCCGATGCCCTGGATGTTTCGCCTCGGCGCTTGTCGCGCCTCGGCTTGACGCTGCTGGCCGTTGCCGCGATGTCGGCTTGTTCGTTCATTCCGAAGTACGAGCGGCCTGAGGCGCCGGTGGCCTCGCAGTTTCCTGGCCCGCAGCCCGCGGCGGCGACCGATGCCAAGTCGGGCGCTGACGTCGCCTGGCGCGAGTTCATCGGTGACGCCAAGCTGCGCGAGCTGATCGCGCTGGCGCTGAAGAACAACCGCGACCTGCGCGTGGCCACGCTCAACATCGAGCAGGTGCGCGCGCAGTACCAGATCCGCCGCGCCGACCAGTTCCCGACCATCGGCCTGGCCGCCACCGGCAACCGCCAGCCCGACGGCAATGGTGGCATCACCAGCGTCTACAGCGTGGGCCTGGCCCTGAGCAGCTGGGAGATCGATTTCTTCGGCCGCCTTGGTGCGTTGAAGGAAGCGGCCCTGGCCCAGTACCTCGCGAGCCAGGAAGCGCGCCACGCCGCGCAGACCAGCCTGGTGGCGGCTGTCGCCAGCACCTGGCTGAGCCTGCAGGCCAACGACGAGCTGCTGGTGCTGACCGAGCGCACCGTGGCCACGCGCGAGGACTCGTTGCGCCTGAGCAAGCTGCGCTTCGACAACGGCGCCACCTCCGCGCTGGACCTGCGCCAGGCCGAGTCGCTGACCGCCGCGGCCCAGTCCGCGCTGGCGCAGCAGCGCCGCCTGCGCGCGCTGGACATCAACGCCCTCACGCTGCTGGTCGGCCAGGCGCCGCCGGCCGAGCTGCTGCCCGTGCCGCCGACCGTGCCCGCGCAGAGCGCCAATGCCAACGAGGTGGTCGTGCCGACCGCGCCCGTGCCTGCCGCGTCCATGCTGCGCGACGTGCCGGCCGGCCTGCCGTCGGACCTGCTCACGCGCCGCCCGGACATCCGCCAGGCCGAGCAGCAGCTGATCGCCGCCAACGCCAACATCGGTGCCGCGCGCGCCGCGTTCTTCCCGCGCATCTCGCTCACCGCGACGGCGGGCACGGCCAGCAGCAGCCTCTCGGGCCTGTTCAAGGACGGCTCCTGGGGCTTCACGATGGCGCCGCAGGCCTTGCTGCCGATCTTCGATGCGGGGCGCAACCGCGCCAATCTGGACTCGTCCAACGCCGGGCGCGACATCGCGGTGGCCCAGTACGAAAAGGCGATCCAGACCGCGTTCCGCGAAGTGGCCGATGCGCTGGCCGGCAGTGCGACGCTGGGCGACCAGCTCAGCGCGCAGCAGGTGCAGGCCACGGCCGAAGCCGAACGTTTCCGCCTGGCCGAGCTGCGCTACCGCAATGGCGTGGCGAGCTTCCTGGACGTGCTGGACGCACAGCGCTCGCTGTTCGCCACCCAGCAGGCGCTGGCGCAGACGCGCCTGGCACAACAGCAGAACCAGGTGAGCCTGTACAAGGCCCTGGGCGGAGGCTGGGGGCCGGAGTAACCCCCTGCGCCGCTGACGCGGCTTCCCCCTGAAAGGGGACAACGCCTGAGGCCCGGCGAAGCCGGTTCCTCGGCGTTTCTGGCAGACGCGCCTCGCGCGCCGTGAGTCAGGCTTTCAAGTCGTAGAAGCGCAGGATGTGCTCCCACGCCGTCTGCGGATCGTCCACGTACTTGAACAGGTTCAGGTCCTCGGGCGAGATCGTGCCTTCCTCGACCAGCACGTCGAGGTTGATCAGCCGCTTCCAGTAGTCCGATCCGAACAGCAGGATCGGCACCGGCTTGGACTTCTTGCATTGCACCAGCGTGATCACCTCGAACAGCTCGTCGAGCGTGCCGAAGCCGCCAGGGAAGGCCAGCAGGGCCTTGGCGCGCATCATGAAGTGCATCTTGCGCAGCGCGAAGTAATGGAACTTGAAGCTCAGCTCGGGTGAGACATACGGGTTGGCGGCCTGTTCGTGCGGCAGCGCGATGTTCAGGCCCACGGTGGGCGCGCCTTCATCGTGCGCGCCGCGGTTGGCCGCTTCCATGATGCCGGGGCCACCACCGGTGCAGATGAAGAGCTGCTCGGCCTTCGCGCATCTCGAGCTGTAGCGGGCCACGATGCGCGCGAACTCGCGCGCCTTGTCGTAGTAGTGCGCGTTGCGCACCATGGCCTGGGCGCGCGCGATCTCGCGCGCGTCGCCGCTGCGCTCGGCGCGCACCAGTTGCTCCTGCGCCTCGCTGGCTTCGCGAAAGCGCGCGCTGCCATACACGACGATGGTGTTCTCGATGCCCGCTTCGCGCTGGGCGAGGTCGGGCTTGAGCATCTCGAGTTGCAGGCGGATGCCGCGCGTCTCGCGCCGCAGCAGGAATTCGGGGTCGGCGAACGCCAGGCGGTAGGCGTCGGCCTGCAGGGGCAGTCCTTCGTTGGCGTGGGTCTGGAGTTCGGCCCAGGCATCGGCCAGGCGGCGTTCATTGAGGTCTTGGGGGGCTGCCATGGTGGGATTCCTTCGTTTGTCGTGTGATTCGGATGATGCCGCTCACAGGGCGAGCGCCAGGGCCAGCGGCACGAAGACCACGGCCAGCGCGTTGCCCAGCATGATCATGGCACCGACCTTGTCGGGCTCCTGGTGGTAACGGTCGGCCAGCATGAACTGCATCACGGCGGGAGGCAAGGCGGCGAACAGCAGCAGCTGGCCACGCGCCGCACCTTCCAGGTCGAGCGCCCAGGCCAGCGGCAGGGCGATGGCCAGGCCGATGAGCGGGCGGGCCAGCGCGCCGAGCAGGCCGATCGCCAGGCCCTCGCGGGTCAGCGCGGTCAGGCGCACGCCCAGGGAGAACAGCATCATGGGCAGCAGCGCGTCGCCCAGCAGCTTCAGGCCGGAGAGCACCACGTCGGGCGGGCGCACATCGGTCAGGGCGCTCGCGAAGCCGAGCGCCGTGCCGATCATCAGCGGGCTGGTGAGCAGGTCGCGCGTGCGCGCCATGCGGCTGGTGATGCGCGCGCCGAGCGAGAAGTGCAGCAGGTTGCTGACCGAGAACAGCGCCACGGCCGCGCCGAAGTGGGCCGGGCCGAAGGCCAGCAGCGCCAGGGGCAGGCCCATGTTGCCGCAGTTGTTGAACATCACCACCGGCACCAGGGTGCGCGGCTGCGCGCCCGAGGCCCGAGACAGGGCCCAGGCCAGCAGGCCGCCGCCCAGGATGATCACCGCGCCCCCCACCAGCAGGACCAGGTGCTCGGCGATGACGAAGTCGCGCGACGCGAGCGCCGAGTACACCAGCATGGGCGCGAGCACGTCGAGCGCGATGCGGTTGAAGGTGCCCATGTCGGGCGCCTGCCGGCGCGCGTAAGCGAAGCCGATCGCCACGATCAGGAACACCGGGATGATGACGTCGGCGATGCGGGCGATCAGGTCCATGCGGAGGGAGGGGGCAGCGTGCGGAGGCCGGAAAGTGAAAAGGCTCCCGCAGGAGCCTCTTCGAGGGTGGGTCGTGGGCGTGTAACGCTCAGACGCGCTTGCGGTATTCGCCGGTGCGCGTGTCGATTTCGATGCGGTCGCCCTGGGCCACGAACAGCGGCACGGAGATTTCGAAACCGGTGGCGATCTTGGCCGGCTTGAGCACCTTGCCCGAGGTGTCGCCCTTGACGGCCGGCTCGGTCCAGGTGATTTCGCGCTCGACGCTGGTGGGCAGTTCGACCGAGATGGCCTTGCCGTCGTAGAACACCACTTCGACGGTCATGCCGTCTTCGAGGTAGTTCAGGGCGTCGCCCATGTTCTCGGCTTCCACTTCGTACTGGTTGTACTCGGCGTCCATGCAGACGTACATCGGGTCGGCGAAGTAGGAGTAGGTGCACTCCTTCTTGTCCAGGATGATCTGGTCCATCTTGTCGTCGGCCTTGCAGACGACTTCGGTGGCCATGTTGTTCAACAGGGCCTTGAGCTTCAGACGCACGGTGGCGGCGCCACGGCCGCCGCGGCTGTATTCCGTCTTGAGGACGATCATCGGGTCCTTGCCGTGCATGATGACGTTGCCGGCGCGGAGTTCTTGAGCGATTTTCATAGGGATTCCAACGGTTGGGCGCGGAATGGTGCGTGGGATCGAATCCGGCCCGGTTTTCCGCAAAGCCTCGAATTTTATCGCTTTTCCAGTGCGAAACGGACCAGCTGGCTGCACAGGTCGGCCTGGGCCAGCAGGCGTTCGCGCGCCGCCCGGGCGCAGCCGTGCCAGTCGGCCAGGGTGCCGGCATCCGGCCAGACGGCCGCCTGCGGGCCGATGCCGTTCCACGCCAGGTGGAAGGCGCGCAGCGAGGGCGGTGCCTGCAGCCAGTCCAGAAACGCCTCCAGCTTGGCGTGGTGCGCGCCGTCGTGCTGGGGGTAGATGTGCCAGACACAGGGGCGGCCGGCCCAGAGGGCGCGGGCCAGCGAATCCTCGCCACGCACGAAGTTGAGGTCGCAAGCCCAGAGCAGGTGGTCGAAATCGCGCTGGCTCAGCAGGGGCAGGGCGTGCAGCCGGCAGCCCGGGCCGGGCGGGGGTGTTTGCTGCACGGCCTGCCAGGCCCGCCCTGGGGTGACCAGCCAGTCGCTGGGCGCCGCGTCCTGCCCCGCCTGCCGCAGCACGTCGGGCAGGGCGGCGGGTTCGTAACAGAACAGGCTGATCCGGCGGGCCGCGGGGCGCACCGGCAGCCGCAGATCGGCCAGCCACGCCTCGGCGTCGAACGCGGCCTGGCGCGCCAGCAGATCGGGTTCGCGCAGCAGGCCGCCCGTGCGCGCGGTGAAGCCCGGATAGAAGAACCATTTGCCGAGCCCGCGCGCCGGCCCGCTCATGACCGGCGAGGGCAGGCGGTGCGAACGCTCCACATAGGACTCGGCGCTGAGGTATTCCAGGTTGATCCACACCGGCGCGCGCGCGCCACCGGCCACGCGGGCGGCCAGGGCCTCGATGCACTCGGCCGGCGGTTCGCAGCCGAAGGCCTCGATCCACACGTCGGCCGGCGGCTGCGGGTCGGCCTGGCCGGCGGGCAGCGGCGAGGTCCAGGTCCGCAGCTCGATGTTCGGCACGCTGCCTTGCTGCGCGCCGGGCGCCATCCAGGTCAGGGCCTGCGGGTCGTCCAGCCACAGGCGCACCTGTTCGCCCCGGCGGGCCAGCTCGGCCGAGAGCCGCCAGCAGACGCCCACGTCGCCGAAGTTGTCGATCACCCTGCAGAAAATGTCCCAGCGCATGGGCGCCATTGTCGGGGCTTGGCGGCGCCCGCTGGCCGGGCTACAGTTTGCGGGCGCTGCAGGCCGGGCCCGCTGGGTCGCTGAAGGCGCGGAGACCCGCACCATGGCCTTGCGACGCTTCACCCCCTGGCTGGCCGCACTGCCCCTGGTGCTCCTGTCTCCCCTGCTGGCCGCGCAGGACCTCATCGCCGACATGAGCGCCGGCCCTCCCACCGGCCGCTATGCCTTCGCCAGCAGCACCCCGCGCAGCCTGCCGGACCTGCTCAAGGGGCCGGGGCAGGGCGAGCCGGCGCAGCCGGTGGGGCACTGGTTCCTGCCCGCCGGCACGGAACGCGGGCCCGCCGTGATCCTGATCCACGGCTCGGGCGGCCTCTACGACGCCATGCTCGACTTCTGGCCCAGGCAGTTCAACGCCGCGGGCATCGCCGTGCTGGCGGTGGATTCCTTCGGGCCTCGGGGCGTCAAGAGCACGGCGGAGGACCAGTCGCAAGTGCCCTTCGCCGCCGACACCGCCGACGCCTTCGCCGCGCTCAAACTCGTGGCCAGCCACCCGCGCGTGGACCCGGCGCGCATCGCCATCATGGGGTTCTCACGCGGGGGCATCACCACCTGGCGCACGGCGGTCGAGCGCATCGCGGCGGCGCAGAAGCTGCCCGACAACCTGCGTTTCGCCGCCCACGTGCCGATGTATTCGGGCGGCTGCGTGGGCGCGTTCCGCCTGATGGTCAAGCCCGGCGTGTTCACCACCAAGGCGCCCATGCTGTGGGTGCACGGCGATGCGGACGACTACACGACCATCGGCGCCTGCCGCGACTACGCGGATCGCATCGGCAAGGCCGGCACGCCGGTGGAGTTCGTCACCCTCGAAGGCGCGATGCACAAGTTCGACCAGGACGACACGCGCCGCCTCAACGTGCGCGGCGCGCAGCGCACGCTGGAAACCTGCCCGCTGGAGCTCGACATCGACACGCTGGCCACCTACGACCGCAACACCGGCCAGCGCGTGAGCGGCGAGGCCTTGCAGGCGCTCACGCGGCAGTCGTGCAGCGCCATTGGCGCCCACGTGCAGGGCGACCGCGCCGCGCGCGACAAGGCCGCGCAGGCCATCCTGGCCTTCTTCCGCAAGACGCTCGGCTCGCGCTGAGGCCCGCACGCCGGCGGGGCTGGCGGGGACGGGCCACAATACGCGCCCATGTCCGACACGCATTCCGAACAACTGCTCAGCGAGGTGGCCGCACTGCCGGGCCTGCCCGGCGTGTACCGCTACTTCGACGCCCAGGGGCAGCTGCTCTACGTGGGCAAGGCGCGCAACCTCAAGAAGCGCGTGTCGAGCTATTTCCAGAAGAACCACGACGGCACGCGCATCGGCCACATGGTCGGCAAGATCGTGCGCATGGAGACCACCGTGGTGCGCTCCGAGGCCGAGGCGCTGCTGCTGGAAAACAACCTCATCAAGACGTTGAACCCCAAGTTCAACATCCTGTTCCGCGACGACAAGAGCTACCCCTACCTCAAGATCACCGGCACGCGCGAGGTGTTCAAGCCCTCGGCCCGCCTGCCCTCGCCCTCGCTCGCGTTTCCGCGCATGGCGTACTACCGGGGCGTGGTCGACCGCCGCCACAGCTACTACGGCCCATACCCCAGCGCCTGGGCGGTGAAGGAATCCATCACCCTGCTGCAGAAGGTGTTCCGCCTGCGCACCTGCGAGGACACGGTGTTCGCCAACCGCACGCGGCCCTGCCTGCTGTACCAGATCAAGCGCTGCAGCGGCCCCTGCGTGGACCTGATCGACCACGAGGCCTATGCGCAGGACGTGCGCGACGCCGAGCGCTTCCTGCGCGGCGAGACCCAGGCCGTGCTCGACACGCTGGAGCAGCGCATGCTCGCGCACGCCGAGAAGCTGGAGTTCGAACAGGCCGCCGAGATCCGCAACCAGATGAGCGCGCTCTCGCGCGTGCTGCACCAGCAGGCCATGGACACCGTGTCGGACAAGGACGTGGACGTGCTCGCGGTGAAGGTGCACGGCGGGCGGGCCTGCGTGAACCTCGCGATGATCCGCGGCGGCCGCCACCTGGGCGACCGGCCGTACTTCCCTGCCCACGTGGACGACGCCACCGCCATCGACAACGCGCTGGCCGAGGAGGGCGGTGAAGCCCCCAAGCCGGCGGACCCCGCCGAACGCGTGGCCGTGCAGGTGCTGGAGGCCTTCATCGCCCAGCACTACCTGGGCGTGGCCATGCCGCACACGCTGGTGACCAGCCACGCGGTGGGCAAGCCGCTGCTGGACGCGCTGACCGAGCAGATCGGCGCCAAGGTGAACGCGGTGCACCACCCGCGCGAGCACCGCCGCATCTGGCTGGAGATGGCGCAGAAGAACGCCGACATCGCGCTCGCGCGCCTGCTGGCCGAAGAAGGCAGCCAGCAGGCCCGCACGCGCGCGCTGGCCGATGCGCTGAACCTGCCCGACGACCAGCTCGACACGCTGCGCATCGAATGCTTCGACATCTCGCACACCGCGGGTGAATCCACCCAGGCGTCCTGCGTGGTGTTCGAAGGCCACAAGATGCAGAACAGCCAGTACCGCCGCTACAAGATCGAGGGCATCACCCCGGGCGACGACTACGCCGCCATGCGCCAGGTGCTGCTGCGCCGCTACGGCCGCATCGCCGAGGCCCTGCGGGCGGAAGAGGGCGCGCCCGCCCTCCCGCCCACCGAGGTCGCGGTGGCCGCCGACGCGCCGGACGAGGCGCTGGCCACCGAGCCCACGGTCGAGTCCGTGGCCGGCCCGCGCATGCCCGACCTGGTGCTGGTCGACGGCGGCAAGGGCCAGGTCAGCATGGCGCGCGAGGTCTTCGAGCAGCTCGGCCTGGACCTGTCGCTCATCGTCGGCGTGGAAAAGGGCGAGGGCCGCAAGGTCGGCCTGGAGGAACTGGTGTTCGCCGACGGCCGCGAGAAGGTCTACCTCGGCCACGACTCCGCCGCGCTCATGCTGGTGGCGCAGATCCGCGACGAGGCCCACCGCTTCGCCATCACCGGCATGCGCGCGCAGCGCGCCAAGGTGCGCACCGGCGGCAGCAGGCTGGAGGACATTCCCGGCGTCGGCCCCAAGAAGCGCGCGCGCCTGCTGCAGCGCTTCGGCGGGGTGCGCGGCGTGGCCTCGGCCAGCGTGGAAGACCTGAGCACGGTGGAAGGCATCTCCCCCGAGCTGGCGGACGCGATCTACCGCGCCTTGCACTGAAGAGCCCGCCTGCTGCGGTTTCCGGGTTGCCAACGCATAATCGGCCCATGTTCTTCAACCTCCCCACCCTGCTCACCTGGGCCCGCATCGTCGCCATCCCGCTGATCGTGGGGGTGTTCTATCTGGAGAACCTCAGCCCGGCCCAGCAGAACCTGATCGCCACGGTGCTGTTCATCGTGTTCGCGCTGACCGACTGGGCCGACGGTTACCTGGCCCGCAAACTCAACCAGACCTCGGCCTTCGGCGCCTTCCTCGACCCGGTGGCCGACAAGTTCCTGGTGTGCGCCAGCCTGCTGGTGCTGGTGCACCTGGACCGCGCCGACGTGTTCGTGGCCCTCATCATCATCGGCCGCGAGATCGCCATTTCGTCGCTGCGCGAGTGGATGGCCATCATCGGCGCGACCAAGAGCGTGGCCGTGCACATGATCGGCAAGGTCAAGACCACCGTGCAGATGGTGGCGATTCCCTTCCTGCTGTTCCACGGCACGCTGTTCGGCATGATCGACACGCAGCTGTGGGGCACCTGGCTGATCTGGATATCCGCCGTGCTGACCATCTGGTCCATGGTGTATTACCTGCAGAAGGCCATCCCCGAGATCCGCGCCAAGTCGCGCTGAGGCGCTGCCATGAATTCTCCGGCGCAAGACAACGCATGGCTGCGCGCCATGCCCTGGGTGTTCGTGCTGATCTGGAGCACGGGCTTCATCGTGGCGCGCTACGGCATGCCGCACGCGCCGCCGATGAAGTTCCTCGCCGTGCGCTACGCGCTGTCCATCGCGTGTTTCCTGCCCTGGATCTTCCTGGCCGGTGTGAAGTGGCCGAGCAACCGCACCCAGTGGTTTCACCTCGCGGTCACCGGCGTGCTCATGCACGCGGGTTACCTCGGCGGCGTGTGGGCGGCGGTGAAGGCCGGCATGGGCTCGGGCCTGTCCTCGCTCATCGTCGGCCTGCAGCCGGTGCTCACCGCCATCTGGCTCTCGGGCACCGGCTCCAAGGTGTCCAAACGCCAGTGGCTGGGCCTGGTGCTGGGCTTCGCCGGCCTGGTGCTGGTGGTCTCGCGCAAGTTCGGCTCGGGCGGGCCGGGCGATCAGGCCAACTGGCTCAACCTCTCTTTTGCCGTGATGGCCCTGATCGCCATCACCGTGGGCACGCTGTACCAGAAGCGCTTCGTGGCCGCCTGCGACGTGCGCACCGCCAACGCGGTGCAACTGCTCGCGGCGCTGCTGGTGACCCTGCCGCTCACGCTGCTGGAAGCCGAGCTGATGGACTGGAACGGCGAACTCATCGGCGCCATGGCCTGGTCGGTGCTGGGCCTCACGCTGGGCGGCAGTTCGCTGCTCTACCTGCTGATCCAGCGCGGCGCGGCCGCCTCGGTCACCAGCCTGATGTACCTGGTGCCACCGTGCACCGCGCTCATCGCCTGGCTGCTGTTCGCCGAACCCATCACGGCCGTCACCCTGGCCGGCACCGCGCTCACCGCTTTTGGCGTGGCGCTGGTGGTGCGCTCTTCGTCGCGCTGACGCGTTTTTTCCAGGGCTCCTTGCGGAAGCTCTCCACCAGAAAGTCCACCAGCAGGCGGATGCGGCGCGGCGTCTGCGGCCGGTACGGCGCCAGCCAGTGGATGTCGGCGTCGGGCATGGCGTAACTGGGCAGCACGCGCACCAGCTCACCGCTGGCGATCTGCGGCGCGATGTCCCACAGGCTGCGCAACATGAGGCCGTGGCCCGCCAGGCACCAGTCGCGCACCAGCTCACCCGAGTTGCTCGACAGCGGGCCGCTCACCGGCACGTGCTGCACCTGCGCGTCCGACGCGCGCTGCAGGCGCCAGTGGTCGAAGCGCTGGCCCGGTCCGCCGCCGTTCTCGCGCACCACCAGGCAGGCGTGTTGTTGCAGTTCTTGCAGGCTGCGAGGCGCACCGTGGCGCTCGAGGTAGGCGGGCGAGGCCACCAGCACGCGCTGGTTGGCCGCCAGGCGGCGCGACACCCACTCGGCCGCGCGCTCGGTGGGGGCGTTCCACAGCCAGATGGCGCCGTCGAAGCCTTCCACCGCGAGATCGGGCAACTGCTCGGTCAGCTGCAACTGCACCTGAATGCCGGCGTGGCGCGCCTGGAACTCGGCCAGCGCGGGCCCGAGCCAGAGCCGGCCGAAGCCGAAGGTGGCCGCGAGCCGGATCGGGCCGGCGGGCTCGGCCTGGCGCTCGCGCAACTCGGCCTCCACCTCGTCGAAGGCGCGCAGCAGCTGCACCGCGCGCTCGCACAGCGTGTCGCCCTCGGCCGTGGGGCTCACGCGCCGCGTGGTGCGCTGGAACAGCCGCAGGCCCAGGCGGGCTTCGAGCGCGGCCAGGCGCTTGGTGACCACCGAGGGCGCCACGCGCAGCGCGCGCGCGGCCATCACCAGGCTGCCATGCTGGCGGACGGCGAGCACGAGTTCCAGATCGGGGCGGTCCAATTGTTTCCTTTTGGGAATGAATCAATTGCCGGATTATTGCCGCAATGCGGGCTATGCTGGCGCCCATGTTGAACGGATTCCTCCCCCACACCGTGCACCGCGATGGCGTCGCCCTGCACACCCGCATCGGCGGGGAAGGGCCGCCCTTGCTGCTGTTGCACGGCCACCCGCAGAGCATGGCCATGTGGCACCGCGTGGCGCCCACCCTGGCCCGGCACTTCACCTTGGTGCTGATGGACCTGCGCGGCTACGGCGATTCCGCGCGGCCCGCCGCCGACGCGGGGCACCTCGCCCACAGCAAGCGCGAGATGGCGTTCGACGCCATCGCCGCCATGGCGCATCACGGCTTCGAGCGTTTCGATGTGCTGGCGCACGATCGGGGCGCGCGCGTGGCGCACCGCCTGGCCGCCGACCACCCCGAGGCGGTGAAATGCCTGCTGCTGCTGGACATCGCGCCCACCCTGGCCATGTACGAGCAGACCGGTGAAGCCTTCGCGCGCGCCTACTGGCACTGGTTCTTCCTGATCCAGCCGCCGCCGCTGCCCGAGGCTCTCATCAGCGCCGACCCGGCGCGCTATGTGCGCAGCGTCATGGGCAGCCGCCACGCGGGTCTGGCGCCGTTCAACCCGGCCGCGCTGGCCGAGTACGAGCGCTGCGCCGCGCTGCCCGGCACCGCCGAATCGGTCTGCGAAGACTACCGCGCCAGCGCCACCATCGACCTCGATCACGACCGCGCCGATGTGGCGGCCCACCGCCGGCTCCCGCAGCCGCTGCGCGTGCTGTGGGGTGAACACGGCACGGTGGCACGCTGTTTCGATGTGCTCGCGCTGTGGCGCGAGCGCGCGGCCAAGGTCTCGGGCCACGCCCTGCCGTGTGGCCACTACATCGCGGAAGAGGCGCCCGAGCGCCTCATCGCCGAAGCCCTGTCCTTTTTTCAATCCCCTTCCGAGGAGCAACCATGAGCAAACACCGCATCGCCGTCATCGCCGGGGACGGCATCGGCACCGAAGTCATGCCCGAAGGCATTCGCGTGCTGGAGGCCGCGGCCTCGAAGTTCGGCATCGACCTGCAGTTCGACCACTTCGATTTTTCCAGCTGCGACTATTACGAGCGCCACGGCAAGATGCTGCCCGACAACTGGAAGGACCAGATCGGCGACCACGACGCGATCTACTTTGGTGCGGTGGGCTGGCCCGACAAGGTGCCCGACCACGTGTCGCTCTGGGGCTCGCTGCTGATGTTCCGCCGCGAGTTCGACCAGTACGTCAACATCCGTCCGGCAAGACTCATGCCCGGCGTCACCGCGCCCGTGGTGCGCCGCGACGGCAGCCCGCGCGCGCCCGGCGAGATCGACATGGTGATCGTGCGCGAGAACACCGAAGGTGAATATTCCAGCATCGGTGGGCGCATGTTCCCCGGCACCGAGCGCGAGATCGTGGTACAGGAAACCGTGATGTCGCGCATCGGCGTGGACCGTGTGCTGCGCCACGCCTTCGAGGTCGCGCGCTCGCGCCCCAAGAAGCACCTGACCAGCGCCACCAAGTCCAACGGCATCGCCATCACCATGCCCTACTGGGACGAGCGCGTGGTCGAGATGGCCAAGGAATACCCGGACGTGAAGGTCGACAAGTTCCACATCGACATCCTCACCGCGCACTTCGTGCAACGCCCGGACTTCTTCGACGTGGTGGTCGGCAGCAACCTGTTCGGTGACATCCTCAGCGACCTCGGGCCGGCCTGCACCGGCACCATCGGCATCGCGCCCAGCGCCAACCTCAACCCCACGCGCCAGCATCCCTCGCTGTTCGAGCCGGTGCACGGCTCGGCGCCGGACATCGCGGGCAAGGGGATCGCGAACCCGATTGGTCAGATTTGGTGCGGTGCAATGATGCTCGACTTCCTGGGCCATCGTGGTGCACACGACGCGATCATGCAGGCCATCGAGGCCGTGCTGCAGCCCGGCAGCGGTGCCCCGCGCACCGCCGACCTGGGGGGCCAGGCCGGCACGCGCGACGTGGGCCAGGCCATTGCCGGGGTGCTCGCGGCCTCGTGAAGGAAGGGTGGAGTTGCGACAGATTGTTGCGCGCGACATCCGGTGGATGAAAGCGTCTAGAATCTCGCCTCTTGCGCCGACAGGCACCGGGCCCAGGCTCCTCAGTATTGACAGGGGTTGTGCCCAGTGGGTCTAATCACCCAGCGTTTGCCACGGTGTTGGCATCGTCCTGCGGTCTAGAGCGATTGGGGTTTTTTGCCCGCGGCCCGCGCCGTCTTCGGAAAAAACCTGTCCTTACGGAACATTCATTTCACCTTCAAGAGGGGCTATTTGTGAACAAAACAGAACTCGTCGAACACATTGCCAAGCACGCCGACATCTCCAAGGCGGCTGCAACGCGTGCACTGGACTCCACCATCACCGCGATCCGCACCACGCTCAAGAAGGGTGGCACTGTGTCGCTCGTCGGTTTTGGCTCTTTCGCCGTGACCAAACGCCCCGCTCGCAAGGGCCGCAACCCCCGCACCGGCGCTGAGATTAAAATCAAGGCCGCCAAAGTGCCGAAGTTCCGCCCGGGCAAGGCACTCAAGGATGCGCTGAACTGAAGCGCTCACCGGATTTCCGGTGGGGTGCTTAGCTCAGTCGGTAGAGCGGCGCCCTTACAAGGCGTAGGTCGGCGGTTCGACCCCGTCAGCACCCACCACCATCGAAAAGGCGAACCAGGGTTCGCCTTTTTTGTTGTCGGAAACGGCAGCACCACGTAGCAGGATTCAAGGCATGTTCGATTCCATCCGCAATCACAAGAAGTACCTCATGGGCTTCCTGATGATCCTGATCATTCCCTCGTTCGTGCTGTTCGGCATCGAAGGCTACACACGCTTCAACGAGAGCGGCGCACCAGTGGCTGTCGTCGATGGAAAAGACATCACCAAGGCCGAGTGGGACCAGGCGCACCAGCAGGAGTCTCAGCGCCTGCGCGAAGCGATGCCCTCGCTCGACTCGCGCCTGCTCGACAGCGATGGCGCGCGCTACGCGACGCTGGAGCGCCTGGTGCGCCAGCGCCTGCTGGCCGCCGCCGCGACCAAGCTCAACCTGTACACCAGCGACGCGCGCCTGGCGCGCGACCTGCAGCAGAACGAAGCCATCGCCGCGCTGCGCAAGCCCGATGGCGCGCTCGACGTGGAGGCCTACCGCCAGCTCGTCGCCCGCCAAGGCTTGACGCCCGAGATGTTCGAAGCGCGCGTGCGCGCCGACCTCTCGCAGCGCCAGGTGTCGCAAGGCATCCTCGGTTCGAGCTTCGCGCCCACCGCGCTGGCCAACGTCTCGCTCAACGCCTTCTTCGAACGCCGTGAAGTGCGCGTGGCGCGCTTCGCCGCCAGCGACTTCGCTTCGCAGGTCAAGCCGACCGATGCCGACATCGAAGCCTTCTACAGCGCGAACCAGGCATCGTTCCAGGCGCCCGAGCAGGCCGAGATCGAATACCTCGTGCTCGACGCGGCGGCGCTGCAGAACAGCGTGACCTTCAACGAAGCCGACGTGAAGACTTATTACGAACAGAACGCCTCGCGCCTCTCCGGCGCCGAGGAGCGCCGCGCGCGCCACATCCTGCTGACCGTGCCGGCCGGCGCGCCCGCCGCCGACAAGGACGCCGTGCGCAAGCGCGCCGAAGAACTGCTCGCGCAGGTGCGCGCCAAGCCCGCGAGCTTCGCCGACGTGGCCAAGGCCCAGTCGCAAGACCCGGGCTCGGCCGCCAAGGGCGGTGACCTCGACTACTTCGGCCGTGGTGCCATGGTCAAGCCTTTCGAGGACGCAGTGTTCTCGCTGGCCAAGGGCGCGATCTCCGATGTGGTGGAAACCGACTTCGGTTTCCACATCATCCAGCTCACCGACATCAAGGCGCCGCCGGTGCGCAGCTTCGAATCCATGCGCCCCGAGATCGAAGCCGAGTTGAAAAAGCAACAGGCCCAGAAGCAGTACGCCGAAGCCGCCGACACCTTCAGCAACCTCGTCTACGAACAGGCCGATTCCCTGCAACCCGCGGCCGATCGCCTGAAGCTGCAGGTCCGCAAGGCCACGGTGCAACGCCAGCCGCAACCCGGTGCCACCGGCGCGCTGGCCAGCGAGCGCCTGCTCGGCGCGCTGTTCGACACCGAGTCCATCGACAAGAAACGCAACACCGAAGCGATCGACACGGGTTCGGGCCAACTGGTCTCGGCGCGCGTCGTGAAGCACTCGCCCGCCCACACCCAGCCCCTGGCGGAGGTGCGCGAGCAGGTGCGTGGGCGCCTGGTCGCTCAGCGCACGGCCGAACTGGCGCGCGCCGAAGGCGAGAAGCAGCTGCAGGCCTGGAAGGCGGGCGGCGACGCCAAAGGTCTGGGCAATGCCGTCGTGGTGTCCCGCGAGAATCCGCAAGGCCTTGCGCAGCAAGTGCTGACCGCCGCCCTGAGCGCGGACCCGAAGACATTGCCCGCCTGGACGGGCGTGAACCTGGCCGACCAGGGCTACGCCATCGTGAAGGTGGAGAAGGTGCTGCCGCGCGACGTGCGCGAGGCGCAAGCCCTGGCCCAGGAAGTGCAGCAATACAACCAGTGGTGGGCCTCGGCCGAAAACGAAGCCTACGTCGAAGGCCTCAAGGAACGCTTCAAGGCCCGCATCCTGGTGCCCGAGCCGGCCACCACGCCGGCACCGGCCCGATGAGAGGGCTTCGGTTCGGGCTATAATGCTTAGCTTGCGGTGGCTGTAGCTCAGTTGGTAGAGTCCAGGATTGTGATTCCTGTTGTCGTGGGTTCGAGTCCCATCAGCCACCCCAGATGATTTCCCCAAAAAGCCCGGCTCCTGCCGGGCTTTTTTGTTGGTGGGTTGGATCGCGCCCTCCACGCTGCGCCATCGCAATCTGACCAAGCGCTTACCCGAGTCGCAGGTCTGAGGTCGGGATTTGTACCCATCCTCAGAGATGGGCAGGCATGCAAAGATGGATGGAGACATTCACTCACCCTGTAACAGGAGGGGCGATGATCAAGGTCATGAGCAAGGGTCACCGGAGCGTGCCCGTTATCTGCTGCGACGTTTGCGGGAGCTGGATCGACGACGCCGACGCGGGTGCTGTGGTCTTTCGCAAGATGACCGGTGACGATGACACCTCCGAGGTGCTGCACGCCCACAAGGGGCGCTGCCACGTGGTCGCGGAGGAGCGGTTCGGAGGACAGGTCAAGACCGGGTGGCATGAGCTGCGCCAGCACCTCCAACTCCTCACATTCAACACGGGCGTGCCGCCTGCCGCGCTTCAAAAGATGGATGGCGACAGAGAGTTGTAGCGCCGCGCGGCTGCGGTGGCCCGATCAGGGCATTGCAATGGGGCAGGGGAATTTCACGGCTTGTCCTTCTTCATCAGGCCCAGATCGCGCAGCACCGCGAGGCGGCACACGCTGGCCATGGAGCGTTGCTCCCTGTCGGCCTTTTCTTTGACGCGTTCGAGTTCGTCTGGGAGCAAGCGCAGTGCGATGGGGCGCTCGCTGATCGCGCCGTTGGGTGCTCGTTTGCGTCGTGCGGGCAAGGCGGGTTTGACCATGTTTCACCAGAGCGTGACCGCGTCACTCAGTTAGCATTGAGTAACGGGAAAATACACAAATGACTTAACAGAAGAGCTGAAATTCGCTTATTTTAACAGATGAATGAGAATATTCGCTTACTTCTGGGCGCTCGCTTGCGTGAAGAGCGCGAGCGCCTCGGGCTCTCGCAGCTCGTGTTCGGTGCGTTGGGAGACATTTCGCTTCGCACAGAACAAGACTGGGAACGCGGCGTGTCGGCTGTGAAGTCCGACTTCCTGAACGTCGTGGCCCAACACGGCGTGGACGTTCTTTACGTCGTCACCGGTGAACGACTCTACGCGAAGCTGACCCTCGACCCCATCCAGAGCGCCGTGCTGGGCAGCCTGGCGCAGTGCTCCCCGCAGCGGCAGATGGAAGCGGTCCAGCACATGGCGCTGCTGGCCGCGGGCATGTCGCCCCAGACACCCGCAGGCAGGGGATCCCCTTTGCCTTCGGTGAACAAGCCTGCCGTGAAAAAGCCCGTCCGCGGCGTGGGCGTGGCGAAGGCGCGCAAGGGCAAGTAGCGCACGAGGCGGCCGCCGCCCGCCTCACTCCTTGTAGGAAGGGTCGGTTCGGTCGAGCAGGCGCAGCAAGGCTTGCCAATCACGTCCCTGGATGTAGGACGGTGAGCCATCGAATTGCGCGATGGCGTGTCGGCACACGTCTTCAGCGGGGTAGATGAGTTTCTGGGTGCCCGAGGTGGCGGCGATCTGAATCTGGCAGGCGCGCTCCAGGTAGAACATCAGCTCGAACGCCTCCGGCACGGTGCGCCCCATGGTGAGCAGCCCGTGGTTGCGCAGGATCAGGACGTTCCTGTCGCCCACGTCGGCAATCAATCGCTGTTGCTCGTCGTTGTTCAGGGCGATGCCTTCGAAGTCGTGATAACAGAGCTGCCCGTACACGCGCATGGCGTGTTGCGAGATGGGCAGCAGGCCATCCTGCTGTGCCGCCACCGCCACGCCGGCTGCGGTGTGCGTGTGCAGGACGCAACCCACATCCGGGCGCGCGCTGTGGATGGCGCCGTGAATGACGAAGGCGGCCGGGTTCACGTCCAGCTGCACGTCCTCGGCCAGGTTGCCGTGCACATCCACCTTGACCAGGTTGGAGGCGGACACCTCTTCGTAGAGCAGGCCGAAGGGGTTGATGAGGTAGTGCTCGTGCGACCCTGGAACCCGCGCGGAGATGTGGTTGTAGATCCAGTCGGTCATGCGGAAATGGGCGATGAGCCGGTAGCAGGCGGCCAGCTCCACCCGGGCCCCCCATTCCTCGGGCGACACCTGTTCGCGCAGTTGTTTCCGTTCCTTCAGCAAGACGGCGAGTTCGTCGTTGTTCAGCATTTCAATCTTTCATCGTGGCAGCGAGCGGTGCGCAGGAGCGCCGCACTTCGCAGGCCCTGGTGTCACTCGGCGGAGATGCCCTTTTGCTGAATCAGCTTGGGCCAGTAGTCCGCGTCCTGTTTCCATTGCAGCGCCATGGCGGCGGTGTCGGTGGGCGTCGGAATCAAGCCGAGCTCCAGCAGGCGGCTGTTGACCGACGGGTGGGCCACCGCCTTCTGCAGTTCCGCGCTGAGTCTGGCGATCACGTCCTTGGGCGTGGCGGCGGGAACGACGATGCCTTGCCAGGGCAGCATTTCAATGTCGGCATAGCCCAGTTCGATGAGCGACGGCACGTTGGGCAGCGAGGCGAGGCGGGCCTTGCCGAAGGTGGCGAGGGGCTTGATCTTGCCGGCCTTGATCATGGGCATGGCCGCGACGGTGTCCACCACGATCAGCGGGATCTGGCCGCCCAGCAGGTCCTGAAGGGCGGGCGCGGCGCCACGGTAGGGGGTGTGGACCACGTCGAGCTTGTTGCGGTCCTTGAGCATTTCCATGGCGAGGTGGTGAGGCCCGCCCACGCCGGGCGATCCGTAGCTGAGCTTGCCGGGGTTGCGCTTGATCTCTTCGATGAGCTGGCGCGCATCGGTGAGGTTGGAGGTGGCGTTGACGGCCAGCAACAACGGGAAGCGCCCCAGCAAGGCCACGGGAGCAAAGTCCTTGGACGGTTGGTAGCTGAGCTTTTTGAACAAGGCCGTGTTGTAGACCAGGGTGCCACCATCGACGCTCATCATGGTGTAGCCATCGCCTGCGGCCTTCGCGGTGGCATCGGCGGCAATGACCGTGGCGCCACCCGGGCGGTTTTCGATCAGCACCGGCTGCTCCATCTGGATCGCCAGTTGCGCGCCGACCGTGCGGGCCAAGGCATCGGTTCCGCCGCCCGCCGCATAGCCCACCACCCATTTGATGGGCTTGGTGGGGTAGGGGTCCGCGGCCAGGGCGGTGATCGCCAGCGACGCGACGAGGGCCGCGCCGAGTTGTCTGAAGAGGGGCATGTGTGTCTCCTGGTGGGGCAACGTTGTGGTGTGGCGCAGTCTAGGGACGCCCCATCGCGCCGGACATGCCATGTGGGCCCTGAGGCATACCGAATCGGAATGCTCAAGAACCGGAGCAGACTAAGATCCGATCCCCTTCCTCCAAGGCCGCGGCCATGCCCTCCATGCTGTTGAATCTGCGCGAGCTTCATGCGTTTCAGGCGGTGATCGATGCGGGCTCCCTGAGCAAGGCGGCGGAGAGCCTGCACATCACGCAGCCGGCGCTCAGCCGGATCATTCGGCGGCTGGAGGCACAACTGGGCGTGGCCTTGTTCGAGCGGCACCAGTACGGCGTGGCGCTGACGGACTTCGGCCGGCGGCTGGAGCCTCATGCGAGGCTGATGCTGTCCGAGTCTTCCCGGGCCGTGCAGGAAGTCGATGCCCTGCGCGATCAGCCCGGGGGCGTCGTGCGTTTTGGCGCGGTGGTCAGCGCGCTCGCGAGCTTCGTGCCGGGCGTGGTGGAACGCTTGCTGGCCCGGATGCCGGGTCTGCAGGTGGTCTTGGTCGAAGGGCTCTCGGAAGACCTGCTGCAGCAGCTCGCCCGTGGCGAGATCGACCTGGCCTTGGCGTTTGCCGTGTCCACCTCCGATGACATCACCACCGTTTCCCAGAGCGAATGGCAGGAGGGTTGCCACGTGGTCACGGGAGCCACCCACCGTTTGTGCGGGCGCCAGGACCTGCGCTTGCAGGATTTGCTGGGTGAGGCCTGGGCCCTGGCCCCACGGGGAACGCAGCCGCGTGACGAGTTGAAGCAGATGTACCTGGACCACCACCTGCCGCCGCCGCAGGCCACCGTGGAGTCCCGGTCCATGGCGGCGTTGCGCCAGTTGGTGGCCGGGGGCTCGTTCCTGGGCTGGATGCCTCGGCAGCTCGTGACCTCGTTGTCCGGGCCGGGAGAGGGTGCGATCCGCATCCTGCCTCTGCAGGACGTTCGCTCCGTGCGCCGATTTGCGCTCTATCGGCGTCGCGAGGGCACGCTGTCGCCGGCCACGCTGGCGCTTCGCGACGAATTGCTGGCCTACATCCGCACGCTGTAGGCGCCGGCGCACGCCGTTAAGCCAAAATGGCCGGCGAACGGCAAAGCCTGAACCTCAACCACCGGCGTTGAGCCCCATGGTCGCCGAGGGAGAACACAGTGGCCATCCGCGTCAACGCGCCGTATCAGGCGGTCTACATCCATGAGCCGCTGGGGCATGAGGTCCCGGCACTCAACACGCCATGGTCGGTCGCCGGTCTGTTCCGGTTCGAAGCCGACGTCAACCTCAATACCCTGATCGTCGCCTTGTACGGCACCACGAACGCGGCTTCGTGGGTCGGGCTTTACATGAATTCCGACGGCATCACTTGCCAGCTCGAGGGCTACAACGGCGGGTCGCCCACGGTCAGCTCCAGCTACACGCTGGAGGTGGGCCGGGAATACCGCCTGGCCATCGACTACAACGGCGCGGGCACCGTGCGCATGTTGCTCGATGGCGCGGTGGTGCTCTCCATGGCGTTCGTGCCCAATGCGGGCACGGCCGGCGAGCGCTCGCTGCAATGGGGCGGCTATGGCGAGCTGGCGGGCTACACCGACTGCACGATCGCGCGCTGGCGCATGTGGACGGCCGTGCTGACCGAGGCGGAGCACCGCCGCGAGTACCGCTCGACGGTGCCGTTTCGCACGCGCAACCTGATTCACAACTGGCCGATGGATGCTGGCAGCGGGCGGTTCGACGACACGATGCCCGGCGAGCCTCCCCTGGCGGACAATCCCGCCGACCCGTGCGGCGATGGCAGCGATTTCACCTACCTGCCCAGCATTCTCGGTGTGCCTCAGGTCGTGGACCTGGGCACCTCGGCCACGCCCGGCGCGCGCACCGTCAACGTGCCGCAGTGGGCGGAATTCGTGGCCGTGCACATCGTGGGCAGCGATGACACGGCTGTGCCTTATACCGATCTGGCCTCCATCGCTTCGGACTTCGCGGCAGCCTTCAGCCAAACGGGCAACGGCGCCATCGCCACGGCGGCGGGTGGCTGGGTGTGCACGGCACCGGTGGCGAACTGGGCCGCCGGCCGCAGCGTCACCATCGCCTTCACGCAGGCGAATTCGCTGGCTGGCGCACACGCCTTCGTCTGCTTCATCCAGGACACCACGGGTGTCACCGCGCGTGGCTATGGCCAGGCGACGGGCGATGGCACCACGCCGGGCGTGGCCAGCGCGTCCGGCGTGTCGGGCGGCCTGGCCCTCGCGCTGGACACCCGGCTGAACGCGTCGTCCGGTGCCTTTCCCGGCAACCAGTCGGGCTGGGATTCGGTGCTCACCGGAGAGTCCTCCGGGACCTTCGGCTACTGGGCGAGCTCCCGCCTTCGGTCCAAGCCCATCACGGTCACGGGCACCGAGACGGCCACGACGCAGAACACGTACGCCGGGCCGATCACCCTGGCGACCTGGGCCCCGGCGAGCCTCGCCACGGTTGCGCCAACGGTCGCTTTCCCGGTGGCTGCGGACGTGACCGCCAGCGGCAACAACACCGCGAGCAGCAGCTGGGCGGTCAGCCATCCGGCTGCCGCGGCTGGCGACCTGCTGACCTTCCATCTGGCCTGGGACGACAGCACGGACACCACGTCGGTGAGCGCGCCCACCGGCCCGAACGGTGAAATGGCCACGTCCATCGCGGGCCCGATCGCATCGAGTGGCACGGAGGTGCGGGCGCAGGCCTGGCGGTACATCGCCACGGGCGCCTGGAGTGCCGGCACGCGCACGTTCACGCCGAGTGCCAGCGAGCAGTGGACCGCCGCCGTTCTCAAGGTGCGCGCGGGCGAGTTCGACGCATCGACACCGGTCGGCGCCACCGCCACGCGCGCGAGCGCGGGGGGCGCTGAAACCACGGTGCTGTCGCCCGCCTTCAGCGCGGGCTCGACCGATGGGGGCGGGCGCTTGGTGTGCTGGGGCGCCGTGGACGATGACCCGGTGATCGCGAACGCCAGCGCCTGGTCCACGTTGAACAGCTTGGATCGCGGCGCGGTATCCGGCACGCTCGCGGCGCGCAACCTGGAGGCCACCGACAGCGAGGCCTTCACGGCGGGCGGTTGGCGCATTGCCGGCGACAGCTGGGCCACCCTGGCCTATGTGATTCGCAAGCCCTAGGGCTCGGGGGCCGGGCGCGCGACGATTCACGGGTCGCGCATGGCGTCCTTGATGCTGCGGGCCGCCTGGGCCACCAAGGGCCCGACGCGTTTTTCCAGCAGGGTCTTGCTCAATTGCTGCGAAGGGCCCGCGCAGGAGAGCACGAAGATTTCCGAGCCCGTCACGATGGGCACCGCCGCCGCGCTCAACACGCCGCCGCGCACGCGGCGGGACACGACGAACCCCAGCCGCCTGTACTCCGCATGGACGCGCTCCACGTCCGCGCGGTAGCTGGTCCAGTCCACCGAGGCCATGCGCTGGAGGTTTTTCAGGATGGCGGTGCGTTCGTTGGCCGCGGCGGCCACCAGGTAGGCCAGCCCGAGGGAGGTGGTCTCCATCGCCAGCAGGTCGCCCACGGCCTTGTTGATGGTGATGGTGCTGACGGGCGGGCGGACCACCTCCAGCAGCAGCATGTGGGCGTGTTCGCGCGTGGCCAGCAGCACGGTGACGTCCAGCGTCTGGGCCAGTTGCCGCATGAGCGGGGCGGCGATGCGTTGGATGCCATGCTTTTGCATGGTGATGGAGCCGAAGTTCAGCGTGCGGCCGCCCACCCGGTATTTGCGGACCTGGTCGTCGAACCGCAGGTAGCCCAGCTTCTCCAGGGTGCCGGTGAAGCGCGACACGGTCGCTTTGGGCATGCCGGTGATCTCCACCAGTTCCTGGTTGCCCAGCACGTCCGACTGCTCGAAGGCGGACAGGATGGACAAGCCCTTGGCCAGCGAGGCGACGAACCCCCGGTCGTTCGGGTGGGGAATGGAGGACATGCGCGGTCGGTGTGCGTAGGGGGGCCAGGCGGAGGTCGCCAGCCATGGTATCGAAACACTCGCCATCGGCCACGGAACCCTCTTCAGTTCCGGCATGCGGAACTGAAGCGCATATCGGTCGCCCGAATGCGGGCCGCTTCTTAGAGTTGCACCGCATGAACACCTACCGATTTCCTGACTACGAAGTGGCCGGCGATGCCGACACCACGGTTTTCCTGCTCCACGGCGCGTACGGCAGCCGAGCCTACTTCCGCCCGCTCATCGACACCCTGGTCCGGGCCGGCTACCGGGTGGTGGCCTGGGACGCGCCGGGCTACGGCCTGAGCCCCTTGCCGCAAGGCGGCTTGTCGATCGAAGGCCTGGCCGAAGCCGCCGCGCGCCTGATCGAACGCGAAGGCAGCCGGCGCAATGTGGTGGTGGGCCACAGCATGGGCGGCATCGTGGCGCCACTGGCCTCGCTGCTCTCCCAGGGCCGGGTGCACGGCGTGGTGATCTCGGCCACCGTCGCCACCTTCTCGCGCAAGTCGGCGCAGGACAAGGCGACCTTCGCCGAAGAACGCATCGGCCCTATCCGGCGCGGCCTGCCGTTCAAGGAAGCGGCCTTGCCGGTCATTCGCGGCATGTTGGCGCCGACCTCGTCGGGGCCCCTGGTGGACCTGGTGGTGGACGTGGCCTCCGGCATGCGCGCCGAGACGTTCTGCGCCGCCATCGAAGCCATCGTCGGCTACGACGGCGAGGACAACCTGAAGGCGGTGAACGTGCCGACGCTGCTGATCGCGGGCGCGCAGGACAAGGTGGGGCGGCCAGAGGGCATGCAGTCGCTCACCGCGCTGATTCCCGATTCGCGCTTCGTCTGCATCGACGGCGCCGCGCACTACGCCTTCGCGGAGCAGGCGCCGGCGTTCAACGCCGCGCTGCTGGGCTTCCTGTCCGAGCTGCCCGCCTTGCGCGCCTGAGACCCACAGAAAGAGGAGCATCGACATGAGCAGCACCGTCGTCAACACCGTTCACAGCACCCTCAAGCCCACCGACAACCCGTTTCTGAACGGCGCCTTCCGGCCCAATTTCAACGAGCATGTCGCGCACGTGGGCAGCCTGAAGGTCATCGGGGAGATTCCCAGGGACCTGGACGGCCTCTACATCCGCAACACGCACAACCAGGTGCACGAGCCCATGGGGATCTACCACCCCTTCGATGGCGACGGCATGCTGCACGCCGTGCATTTCCAGAACGGCCAGGCGTCCTACCGCAGCCGCTTCGTGCGCACCACGGGCTTCCTGGCGGAGCAGGCGGCCCAGGCGTCGCTGTGGACCGGCATTCTCGAACCGGACAAGGGCGCGCGGCGCGGCTGGGGCGCGATGGGGTCGATGAAGGACAACGCGGGCACCGACATCATCTGCCACGCGGGCAGGCTGCTGGCCACGATGTCGCAGGGCAGCGAGCCCTGGCGCCTGGACCCGATCTCGCTGGACACGCAGGGGCCTGACGCCAGCTGGGCCCGGCACGTCATGCCGCACGGCATCGGATCGCACTACAAGGTGGACCCGGAGACCGGGGAGATGATGTTCTTCAACTACCCGGAGGTCTGGCCCTACATGCACTACGGCGTGGTGGACCGCCACAACCAGCTGGTGCACTACGTGCCGGTGGAGCTGCCCGGCGCGCGCTGGCCGCACGACCTGGGCATCACGAAGAACTACACCATCCTGCACGACACGCCGCAGTTCTTCGATCCGGCGCTGTTGAAGAAGGGGGTGAGAAAGCTGGCGTTCCACCCGGAGGTGCCGGCGCGCTTCGGGGTGATCCCGCGCCGGGGCAGTGGGGCCGACGTGAAGTGGTTCGAGGCCACGTCCTGCCACATCCTGCACCTGTCCAACTGCTACGAGGACGGCGACGAGATCGTCATGGACGGCTGCATCATGCCCAGGCCCGTGATGCACCCTGTGGGCAAGACCGAAGGCGGTGATGTGTATGCGCGCATGAAGGCGCGCCTGGACAAGCACAACAACCCGACCATGATGCACCGCTGGCGCTTCAACCTGCGCACGGGGCAGACGACGGAGCAGTACCTGGACGACGAGATCACCGAGTTCCCGGTGGTGAGCAACGACTACGTGGGCCGTCCGTACCGCTACAGCTACAACATCCTCTACCAGCCGGGCGAGTGGCTGTTCTGCGGCTTGAAGAAGTTCGACCTGCAGACCGGCGCCACGCAGCGCTTCGAGTACGGGCCCGGCCGTTATGGCAGCGAGCCCCAGATGGCGCGCCGCCTGGGCGCGACGGGCGAAGACGACGGCTACCTGCTGGTCTACGTCACCGACATGGTGCAGGACCGCTCCGAGGCCCTGGTGTTCGACGCCACCGACATCGCCCGAGGGCCCCTGGCCACGGTGATCCTGCCCGAGCGGATTTCGGTGGGTGTGCATGCCTGCTGGGTCGAGGGCGATCGCATCCACGGCGAGCACCGCGACAGCCGCATGCTGCCCTGAGGAAAAAAACCATGGACATCGTCTTCATCCCCGGTCTGAACAACACCGGCGACGTCTTTCGCGACGTGAGCGCCGCATTGCCGGCCCACCTGCGCAGCCATTGCCTGGACCTGCCACCGCTGGAGCACATCGAGGCCCTGGCCGATGCGGTGCTGGCCGCGGCACCGGCGCGCTTCTATCTGGCCGGGTATTCCTTCGGCGGCTATGTGGCCCTGGGCGTGCTCGAAAAAGCGCGCGAGCGGGTGCGGGGCCTGTGCCTCATGGGGTCGAGCGCCCGCGCCGACTCCGACGCGCAGAAGCTCAAACGGCAGCAGGCGATCCAGTCGCTCGACGCCGCGACCTACGTGGACACCGCGTCGTCGTCGGTGGCCCCGTTCCATCCGGACAACCGCCAGCGGCCCGACCTCGTGGCCCGCCGCCGTGAGCTGGCATCGGCCTACGGCGCCCAGCGCTACCTGGCCCATGTGCGCGCCACCCTGCAGCGCCAGGACCGCTCGCACCTGCTGGATGGGTCCGTGCCCATGCTGTGGCTCGCGGGTTCGCACGATGCGGTCGTGCCCGTCCAGCAGCAGGCCGAAGAGGCCGCCCAGGCCCGGCACTGCCGGTACGTGGAGATCCCGGGCGCGGGGCACCTTCTGCCATTGGAGCAACCGCAGGCGGTGGCCGATGCCCTGTCCCACTGGATCGTGCGCACCCCATGAGCCACAACACCACACCACTGGCCATGGACGGCATCCGCGTGCTGGACCTGACCCAGGGCATCGCGGGCCCCTACGCCACCATGCTGATGGCGGCGCACGGGGCCGAGGTGATCAAGGTCGAGCCGCCGGGCGGGGACTGGATCCGAAACGCGCGCAACCAGATCCGGGGGCACGCGCCGGCCGCGATCGCCGTCAACGTGGGCAAACACAGCATCCAGCTCGATCTCAAGAACCCGGGCGAACTCGCCATCGCGCAGCGCATCGCGCAGACCTGCGATGTGGTGGTCGAGAGCTACCGGCCCGGCGTGGTCGAGCGCCTGGGACTCGGTGCCGAACCGCTGTGCCAGGACCGGCCCACGCTGGTCTATTGCTCGGTCACCGGTTTCGGTCGCGACAGCGAGCTCCGGGACCGGCCGGTCATCGACCACGTCGCGCAGGCCTACTCGGGCTGGATGCACGTCAACGCGGACGAGAGCGGCATGCCGCAACGCACGCGCAACGTGGTGCTGGCGGACCAGATCACGGGGCTGTACGCCTACCAGGCCATCGCCAGTGCTGTGCTTCGCCGCTTCCGCTTTGGCACGGGGCAACAGCTGGAGGTGACGCTCGCGGGCGCCATGGCCGCGTTCCTGGCGCCGCGCATCATTTCGAGCGCGCTCAGCGACGGCAAGGTGGGTAACGCGGAATTCACCGCGCCCACCGGGGACTACCCGACCCGGCAAGGCACCCTGGTCGTGGCGGTGCAGAAACCGGCCGACGTGGAGAAGCTGTTTGCGCTGCTGGGGCGGGCGGAGCTGCTGCAGGACGCGCGTTTCTCGACGCCGGCCTCCCGCCTGCAGAACGCCGAGGCCCTGCGGCGCGAACTCGCGGTGGTTCTGCAGGCGCGGACCGCGGCGCAGTGGGAGCAACTGCTCGCGCCCCAGGGTGTGATGGCCTGCGAGGCCCGCGACATTCCCCACTTCCTCGCATCGCAGCACAGCGACGGGCTCGATCTGATCGAAACCCTGGCGCTGCCCGACGCCGGGCCGTGCCCCCTGGTCAGGGTGCCCGGCGCGGCGCCCTGGCATGGGCGCCGCACGCCGCCGCGCTTCCCTCGGGTGGGCGAGGACCTTCAACACATCCTGGACGGGCTGGACGCGATCGACCCTCCGCCGTCCACCGCCATCGATCAACGCATTGCATGATGAAAACAGACACCGTCACGTCCTTCTTCAACCGCACGCCGCTGCGCCTGCCCGTGGTGGCCGCGCCGATGTTCCTCGTGTCAGGCCCTGAGCTGGTGCTCGAAGCCTGCAAGGCCGGCATCGTGGGGGCGTTCCCCACGCCGAACGCGCGCCCCATCGAAACGCTGGAGTCGTGGCTGCTCACCATCACCGAAGGGCTGAGGGCGCACCGGCAGGCCCACCCCGATGCCATCGTGGGGCCGTGGGCCGCCAACGTCGTCACGCACTCGTCCAACGCGCGCCTCTCGCAGGACCTGGCCTTGATCGAGAAGCACCAGCCACCGATCGTCATCACGGCGCTGGGCAGCCCCAAGCCCGCGCTGGAGGTGGTGCACGGCTACGGCGGCATCGTGCTGGCCGATGTCGTCAACCTGCGCCTGGCCAAGAAGGCGGCCGACGCGGGCGTGGACGGCCTGGCCTGTGTCAGCGCGGGCGCGGGCGGGCACACCGGCTGGATGTCGCCGTTCGCCTTCGTCCGCGCGCTGCGCGAATTCTTCGACGGCATCGTCGTCATCGGTGGCGGCATCGCCGACGGCTACAGCGTGGCGGGCGCCACCATGGCCGGTGCCGACCTGGTCTACATGGGCACGCGCTTCATTCCGACGCAGGAGAGCATGGCCTCACCCGCCTACAAACAGATGCTGATCGATTCGACGGCGGAAGACCTCGTCATCAGCAGCGGCATCACCGGCACCCCGGCGAGCTGGCTCAAGCCTTCGCTGCGCGCCGCGGGCCTGGACCCGGACGACCTGCCGCCCACACCGCCCCGGAATTACGACAGCAACCGCTCGTTCACCCAGCGCAAGTGGGTCGATACCTGGACCGCCGGCCAGGGCGTGGGCGCCATCAAGCGCATCAGCCCGGTGGCGGCGGTGGTGGACGAGCTGGAGCGCGAGTACGGGGAAGCGACCCGGCAATGGCGCCGGTTCGGTCAGCGGGCGGCCGAGACCGCGTTGTGATGTTTTGATATGCACCAAGGAGACAAGACGTGAAATTCTGGAAAAACTGGCTGGCGGTGGTGGCACTGGCGGTGTCGGGTTCGGCCACGGCCGCCTGGCCCGAGCGGCCCATCACCCTGATCGTTCCCTTCCCCGCGGGGGGCCTGGCCGATGCGGTCAGCCGCTCGCTCTCCGAGGAGGTCAGCCGCATCCTGGGCCAACCGCTGATCCTGGAGAACCGGCCCGGCGCCAACGGCCGCATCGGCCTGGAGCAGCTGTCGCGCGCGCCGAAGGACGGTTACACCCTCGCCGCGACGGTGCCGGGCATGATGATCTTCCAGCCCCTGACGGAGAAGACCTACAAGTTCGACCCCCTGAAGGACTTCGAGCCCATCACGATCGCGGTGGACACGTACAACGTGCTGGTCACGCACCCGCGCGTCTCGGCCACGGGGGACCTGCGCGAACTCGTGGCCAAGGCCAAGGCCCACCCTGGGCAGATGAACTACGGCACACCCGGTAGCGGCAGCAGCTTCCACTTCAACACCGTGGTGCTGACGGACAAGCTGGGCATCCAGGCCACGCACGTGTCCTACCGTGGGGAGGCGCCGGCGCTGATCGATCTGGCCGGCGGCTCCATCGAGTTCATGCTGGCCGGGCAGTCGGCGCGGCCCTACATCCAGGACGGCAAGATCAAGCCCATCGCCGTGACGTCCCGCCAGCGCGTGGGCATCCTGCCCAACGTGCCGACCTTCGCCGAACTCGGC
Source organism: Hydrogenophaga sp. FW305-3-2-15-A-LB1 (assembly GCF_058787875.1). Classification (NCBI taxonomy): domain Bacteria; kingdom Pseudomonadati; phylum Pseudomonadota; class Betaproteobacteria; order Burkholderiales; family Comamonadaceae; genus Hydrogenophaga; species Hydrogenophaga sp. FW305-3-2-15-A-LB1. The sequence continues at coordinate 116,730 of NZ_JBYTAE010000003.1, forward strand.
GTCGATTTCCGGACGGACGGGTGGGTGGGCTATGTGGCGCCCGCCGGTGTGCCCAAGGAGATCCTCGATCGCGTGAGCGAGGCCTTCCGCGCGGCCATCAAGCTGCCCAAGGTGCGCGAGCAGATCGCCGCGATGGGCTACGAGCCCGTGGGCAACTCCCGCGAGGAATTCCGCAGCCTGATCAAGGACCGGCTGGAGCACTACCGGGGGCTGATCCGCTCGGGCGCCGTGAAGATCGACTGAGCCCTAGCGGCCGCCGGGCACGAACTGGTTGGTGTAGAGCTCTTTCACCGGGGTCTCGCGCGGCACCACGCCATTGGTGACGTAGAACTTCTGCAGCTCGGCCAGGCGGGCCTCGTCCATCGTGCCGGGCACCTTCTGCGCGGCATACACGTACTGGTTGAACATCTCGAAAGCCTTCTGGATGTTGGCTTCCTTGCCCTTGTGCACCGGCACGTGCGCCACGTAGGCGGCGGTGGCGGCCTTGGGGTCGGCCATGATGTCCTTCATGCCCTTGAGCGTGGCGCGCACCAGCTTCTGGATCAGCTGCGGGTTCTTGGCGATGGTCTCGTCGGAGGCGAGGATGGCCTGGGCCATGCTCTTGAAGTAGATGTCGGCCGGCAGGATGTCGACCTGCGCGCCGGCCTCCATCGCGCTCACCGTCCAGTCGGGCACCGTGGCCATGGCGGACGCGCGTTTCGCCGCGAACTGCTGCCACACACCGCCCGGGCCGGCGGCCTGGATGTTGACGTCGTTCTTGGTCAGGCCGACCTTGCTGAGCATGCCCAGCAGGGCGTAGTAGGTGGTGTCGGTGTAGGCCAGGACGGTGACGGTCTTGCCCTTGAGTTCGCGCGGGCTCTCGATCTTCTCGTCCTTGTGGCTCACGAGCTGGGTGAGCGAACCGGCGCCGAGCACGGCCACGGCCTTGACCGGGATGCCCTGGGCGCGCGCGATGATGGGGGTGTCGCCGATGGCGCCGCCGATGACGGCGTTGCCGGCACCGATCTGCTTGGCCACGTCCACGCCGCCGCGCGCGGTGACGAAGTTGACCTTGAGGCCTTCCTGCTCGTAGTAGCCCTTGGCCTGGGCCAGCATCCAGGGGCCGAAGGCCGGCAGCGTGGCCGGCGCGGGCAGCAGGTAGGTGACTTCCTGCGCTTGCGCGTGGGTCAGCAGCGGGAACGCGGTGCCGCTGGCCATGAGCAGTGCCAGCACGCTGCGGCGGCTCGTGCGGGCCAGGGGGCGGAACAGTCGGGGCATGGGAAGTCCTTTCAATGGCTGAGGGTGTGAAGCTGGCGGTAGAAGTCGTCCACGTGGGCCTGGGCGCTGGCGGGCAGCGCCTGCAGGGCCTGGGCATGGCGCGCCGGGTCCTGCTCGGCACCGGCGCGGCCCACGCGGTGCGAAGCCTCCTGCACGAAGCGGCACACGGGCGCGCGGCGCTCGCCGAAGCGGGCCAGGACCGCCGGCACCGGCGCGCCGTCTTCGAGCAGGCGGGCGAGCACCACGGCGTCCTGCACCGCGAGGGCGCCGCCTTGTCCCATGAACGGGGTCGATGCGTGGGCGGCATCGCCGATCAGCACCACGCGGCCCTGGTGCCAGGGCAGGGGCATCACCACCTCTTCCACCGCGGTGTAGAGCACCTCGGTGTCGGGCGAGATCTCGTCGAGGAAGGGGCGCACCGGCCCGCCGAATTCGGCGAAGCTCGCGCGCATGGTCTCGGGCCAACTGGCCGGGTCGAACCAGGTGTCCCGGGGCTGCGCCACCGTCCCGAAGATGTAGAGGCGCTCCGGCGAAATCGGCATGATGCCCAGCCGCTTGCCCAGGCCCATCATCATGATCTTGTCCACCAGCGCGGGCGGGCGCGGGTGCACGCTGCGCCAGACGCCGAAGCCCGAGTAGGTGGGCTGCACCTCGGGCCAGAGCAGGGCGCGCAGGCCCGAGCGGATGCCGTCGGCGCCCACCACGAGGTCGAAGGACGCCTCACCGCCATCGGAGAAGCGCACGTGCGCGCCGCCCTCGTCCTGCCGCAGGGACAGCACCGTGGTGCCCAGGCGCACCGGCACCCCCAGCGCGTCGAGCCGGCCGGACAGCACGCGGTGCATCTCGGCCCGCTTGATGCCCAGGATGGCCGGCGCGGGCGGTGAGCCCAGGCTGGGGTAGACCACGTCCACCAGGTGCCGCCCGTCCTGGTCCAGGTAGACGTTGCGGCCGGAGGCGATGGGAAAACCCGCCTCGACCAGGTCCTGCATCGCGCCGATCTGGCGGAAGTGGTCCAGGCCGTTGCTGTAGACGAAGATGCCCGAACTCTGGAAGCGCCATTGCGGCTGCTTTTCAATCACCTCGACCTGCCAGCCGCGCTGCGCGAGCGCCAGGGCGGCGGAACAGCCGGCAATGCCGGCACCAACGATCAGAACTTTTTTCATGGGGAACCAGAAGACCAACGCGGACGCGGTCGATTCTTGGTCAGGCCCCGCCCGTGTTCAACCTTCGGGGCGCCGGATCTGGGCACCGATCGTCCGCGACTTGATGCACTGGCTGGGCGTCTGCCCGGCCCAGCGCTCGAACGCGCGGGAAAACGCCTTCTCCGAGCCGTAACCCACACCCTGCGCCACGCGCCAGACGTCGTCCGCTCCTTTGAGGAATTGCTGGCGCGCGATGCCCATGCGCACCGAGGTGAGGTAGCGCAGCGGGGTGGTGCCCATGAGTTCCACGAAGCGCTCGCTGAACACCGAGCGCGACTGGTGGCTCACGCGGGCCAGGCTCTCCACCGACCACGGCAGTTCCGGGTGGGCATGCATCTGCGCCAGGGCCTTGCCGATGGCCTTGTCGCGCACGCCGTTGAGCCAGCCCTGGGCGCCGGCGGGGCCATGGTGCAGGTGCTCGCGCAGCACGTGCACCAGCAGCAGGTCGGCCATGCGCGCGGTGGACAGCTGCCAGCCGGGGCGCTGCTCGATGGTCTCGTCCACCATGGCCTGGGTGGCCAGCGCCAGGGTGCGCGTGGTGGCGATCTCGGCCGCGCGCAGCACGATCAGCGGCGGCAGCCAGGACAGCAATGAGACGCCCTGGTGCTGCGGCATCCACAGGTGCAGCGAGAAGAGCTCGGTGGCCGCGCCGCCACCGCCGTGGGCGAAGGTGATGGGGTGGTCGCCGTGCGCGCCGCGCATGTGCCGCTGCAGCAGCGAGCGGAACGGCACGGTGTCCAGGCCGATCTCGGAGGCGGCGACGTGGGGGCCGCCCTGCGGCAGCATCACGATGTCGCCGGGCTGCACGTGCACCGCGTCCAGCCCGTCCATCTGGATCAAGTAGGGCTCGCCGGTGCACACGCGCATCAGCAGGCCTTCCACGCCTTCGGAGCGCAGCGCCCACGGCGCCGTGAGCGAGAAGCGCGCCGTCACGGCGCGGTCCGTGCGCAGGGTGCCCAGGACCAGGCTGATCAGATCGCCGGACGAGGTGCCCATGAAGGTCCGGGAGGCGGGGCCGTCAGGCCGACGGCGCCTCTTCCAGTTGCGCCCGCAACGTGGCCACCTGCTCGCGCAGCGCGGTGTTCTCCGCCTGCAGCGCCGCGACCTTCTGGCGCAGGGCCGTGAGTTCATCGGTGCCTGGCTCGGCCGCTTCGCCGGCCGCGTCCGCATCGGCCTCGGGCGGCTTGCGGCGGGCCTCGCGCACGCGCTTGGCCGCGAGCTTGAGCTCGTCCTTGCCGGCCAGGGCGGCGGCCTTCTGTTCTTCCGGCGGCAGGCTGGCCACGGCCGCGGCGGCGTTGAGCGACACGGCCCCGGCCTTGAGCGCGTCCACGAGCTCGGGCGCGGCCTGCTTCTGGATCTTCTCGATCATCACCACCTGGCTGCTGCTCAGGCGCGCGGCCTTGGCGATGTCTTCGCGGCTGTGCAGCGGCCGGGGTTCGAGCGCGGCGACGGCCGGGTTTTGCGCGGCCACGGGCGCGGGGGCTTCCTCATCGGGCGGCAGGTCCTCCGGCGAGGGCGAGGTCGCCAGGATGCGGGTGCGCCGCTCGGCCAGGATCTCGCGCTTGCGCAGGGCCAGCACGCCGCGCTGGAAGTCCGACACGCTGCGCCGGCCCAGGTGCTGGTCGATCATCCACAGGTGCACGTCCTCCAGGGTCTGGAAGCGCGGGTTCTGCACGGTCTGGAAGGGCAGGCCGTGTTTCTGGCAGATGCCGTAGCGGTTGTGGCCGTCCACCAGCACGTCGCCCCACAGCACCAGCGCATCGCGGCAGCCTTCGGCGAGGATGCTGCGCTCCAGCGCATCGTGCTCGTCGGGCGTGAGGGGGTCGATGTAGGCTTTGAGTTCCGGGTTGACGGTGAGGTGCATGGGTCAGGCTGAGGGAGAGGCTTGGGGGCGCGAATTGTAGATGCCCCGCCCCACGCCCGGACCGGGGCGCGGGCGCCTCAGATGGCCGGTGACCGGCCGATGGCCTGCATGACCTCGGCGTCGCTGGTGTGCGTGGGCACCCACAGCACCAGCGCGTCCTCGGGGCTGACCGAGATGCACAGGTGGCCCATGCGGGCGTCGAAGTAGGCGCTGTCGCCGACGTTGAGCACCGTGGGTTCGTAGAACTCGGTGTGCAGCTCGACGGCGCCTTCCAGGACGATCATGAAGTCGTCGCCGTCATGGCGCACCCAGTCGGGGAAATCCTTGGTCGAGCGCGCGTGCACGCGGGCCTTGGAGGGCACCACGTTCTTGTGCGTGAGGTCGGTGCAGAGGAATTCGTGCGTGTAGTTGGTGGCCGTGTGCTGGCGGCCCTGGCCGGCGCGGGTGATGCTGCGCCGGCCCGAGGGCGGCGGCATGGTCCGGGGGGCCAGCAGCTCGTCCATGGGCACGCCCAGGCCGGTGGCCAGCTTGAGCAGCACCTCGAAGGTCGGCGAGGTCTGCTCGTTCTCGATCTTGGACAGCGTGGAGCGCGCCAGTTCGCCGCGCCGGGCCACTTCTTCCAGGGTGAGTTCCTTGTCCGCCCGGATGCGGCGGACGTGTTCGCCCAGCCGGAAGGAGCGGGCGGTCGGCGCACCCCTCGCCGCGGGCGGGGGAGGGG
>NZ_JBYTAE010000004.1:0-41783 GCF_058787875.1 Hydrogenophaga sp. FW305-3-2-15-A-LB1
AGATCAAGAGGTGAATCCCCCCCGCGCCGCTGCGCGTCACCCCCCAAGGGGGGCAACACCAGCGGCCCGGCAAAGCCGGTTCCGCGGTGTTTCTGGTTCAACTTCCCTTCAATCCTCATGACGCCTCTTCAAGCCCTCGCCTCCCACCCGCTGCGCAACATCGCACTGGCGGATGGCGCGCGCGTGTCGTACCGCGAAGCGGGCACGGCCGCGTCGGTGACGCACGTGCTGCTGCACGGCATCGGCTCGGCCTCGGGCAGCTGGGTGCGCCAGCTCGACGCCGCGGCGGGCAAGCCCGTGCGCGTGCTGGCCTGGGACGCGCCGGGCTACGGCACCAGCGACCCGGTGAAGGCCGACTGGCCACGCGCCGACGACTACGCCGAGCGCTTCTGGGCCTGGCTCGACGCGCTGGGCGTTGCAACGCCCATCACGCTGGTGGGCCACTCCCTGGGCGCGCTCATGGCCGGCCGGGCCGCCCTGCTGGCGCCTGCGCGCGTGCAGCGCCTGGTGCTGCTCTCGCCCGCCGGCGGGTATGGCAACGCCGAGCCGGCCGTGCGCGAGCAGAAACTGCGCGACCGCCTGGCCACGCTGGAGCGCCTGGGCCCGCAAGGCATGGCGCAGGCGCGCGGCGCGGCCATGCTCTCGCCCGGCGCGGCGCCCGAGCTGGTCGAGGCCGTGCGCGAAAGCATGTCGCAGGTGATTCCCGCCGGCTACACGCAGGCCGCGCGCCTGCTCGCCCACGGCACCCTGGCGGCCGACCTGAAGCAGCTGCGCCTGCCGGTGGTGGTGGCCAGCGGCGCCGCCGACGGCATCACCACCCCCGCCTCCTGCCAGGCCGTGGCCCAGGCCGCCGGCGTGGCATGGAATGATCTGGGTTCTGCGGGCCACGCGTGCCCGCTGGAAGCCCCCGGCGCGGTGAACGCCCTGCTGGGTCTCAACTGAACAAGGAGAAGACCATGGCCACCGAGAAAAACGACGACCGCTACACCGTGCCCGCGCTCATGCGCGGCCTGCAGCTGCTGATGCTGTTCAACCGCGACGAGCGCGAACTCACCGGTGCCGAAATCTCGCGCCGGCTCGAACTGCCGCGCGCCTCGGTGTTCCGCATGCTGCAGACGCTGGAGCAAGGCGGCTTCGTCGAGCGCGTGGGCGATGGCGCCTACTACAAGCTCGGCCTGTCCGTGCTGCGCCTGGGCTTCGAGTTCCTGGCCTCCATGGAACTCACCGAGCACGGCCGCCCCATCATCGAGGCGCTGCGCGACCAGTGCGGCTACTCGGCCCATGTGGTGGTGCGCGACGCGCGCGACGTGGTCTTCATCGCCAAGGTCGCCGGGCGCAGCGCCCTGTTCCATTCCATCCAGGTCGGCGCGCGCCTGCCGGCCCACGCCACCGTGCTGGGCCGCCTGCTGCTCAGCGACCTCGACCTGCACGCCCTGCGCCAGCTCTACCCCGAACCCGAGCTGCCGAAGTACACCCCCCGCACGCCGGCCACGGTCGAGCAGCTCAAGCAGCTGATCGACCAGGACCGCGCCAACGGCTACGGCGTGAGCCAGGGCGGATTCGAATCCGGCATCTCGACCATCGCCGCACCGGTCTTCAACGACCGGGGCGAGGTCTCGGCAGCCATCAGCATCACCGTGCCGGCGCAGCAGGTGCAGCCCGGCGAACTCGAAGTTCTCGTCAACCAGGTGCGCGAGGCCGCGGCCCAGCTCACCGAACGCATCAGCCACCTGCCCAACCGCGGTGGCTGGCAAACCAAACCGACCGAAAAGAAAGTCGCATGAGCCCATCTCACCAACGCATCACCGTGGGGGAACTCGCCGCCCGCTTCCTGGAGCAGTGCGGCGTGCGCGCCGCCTTCGGCGTGATCTCCATCCACAACATGCCCATCCTCGACGCGTTCCACACGCGCCAGAAGATCCGTTTCGTCTCGGCGCGCGGCGAGGCAGGTGCGTGCAACATGGCCGACGCCTATGCCCGCGTGAGCGGCACGCTGGGCGTGTGCGTCACCAGCACCGGCACCGGCTGCGGCAACGCGGCGGGCGCGATGGTCGAGGCCATCACCGCCGGCACGCCGCTGCTGCACCTCACCGGCCAGATCGAGTCCCCCTTCCTGGACCGCGACCTGGGCTACATCCACGAGCACCCGGCCCAGCTGGCCATGCTCAAGGCGGTGGGCAAGGACGCCTTCCGCATCCGCAACCCCGAGACCGCCCTGGCCACGCTGCGCGAGGCCGTGCGCCTGGCGCAGACGCCGCCCTGCGGCCCGGTGAGCATCGAGATCCCGATCGACGTGCAGAAGATGAAGCTGGACCTGCCGGCCGATCTCTCGCCGCTGGCCGTGCCACCCGTGCAGCCCAACCTGGCCGCCGTGGACCTGCTCGCCGAGCGCCTGCTCAGCGCCAAGCGCCCCCTGCTGTGGCTGGGTGGCGGCGCGCGCGGCGCCAGCGCCGCCGCGATGCGGCTCGTGAACATGGGCTGGGCCGTGGTGTCCTCCGTGCAGGGCCGCGGCATCGTGCCCGAAGACCACCCCGCCACGCTGGGCTCCTACAACCTGCAGAAGCCGGCCGAAGAGTTCTACGAAACCGTGGACGCCTTCCTCTCCGTGGGCACGCGCCTGCGCAGCAACGAGACGCTGAACTACAAGCTCAAGCTGCCGGCCACGCGCTACCGCATCGACGCCAACCCCCTCACCGACGGCCGCGGCTACAGCAGCGAACTGTTCGTGCACGGCGACGCCGAGATCACGCTCAACGCGCTGGCCGACCGGCTCGAAGGCCGCATGCGGATCGACCCGAAGCTGGCGACCGATGTGAAGCGCGCGCGCGCCGAAGCAGCCTCGCTGGTGGACGGCACGCTGGGCCAGTACGCCAAGCTCAAGAACACGCTGGCCGAGGTGGTCGGCAAGAAACTCTGGTGGGTGCGCGACATCACGCTCTCCAACAGCATGTGGGGCAACCGCGCCCCGGTGCTGGACCACCCGCGCGCCGGCGTGCACGCCCTGGGCGGCGGCATCGGCCAGGGCCTGGCCATGGGCGTGGGCGCGGCCGTGGCCGATGCCGAACACGCGCTGGGCCGCCGCACCATCTCGCTCTGCGGCGACGGCGGCTTCATGCTCAACGTGGGCGAACTCGCCTGCGCCGCGCAGGAGAAGGCCAACGTGGTCTTCATCGTCATGAACGACCAGCGCTACGGCGTCATCAAGAACATCCAGGACGACATCTACGGCAGCCGCCACGCCTACGTGGAACTGCACACGCCCGACTTCGCTCAGCTCTGCGCCAGCCTGCAGGTGCCTCACCACAAGCTGGCCGACCCGGCCGCCGCCAAGGACACGCTGCAGAAAGCCCTGGCCCACGCCAGCGGCCCGGTGGTGGTGGAAGTGGACATGAACGCCTGGGGCCCGTTTGCCGTGAAGTTCGCCGGCCCCCCGAAGAAGAAGGAAGAAACATGAGCGACGCGCAGGGCCGTTCCCAAGCAAGCTCGCACCGCAGTGCGCAGCACGAAGGTTCTGGCATTCATTTTCAGCAGGTCACGCTGATCGGTTACGGCGCCATCGGCCGCACGCTCTTCGCGCGCATGGCCGGCCACCCCACGGTGCGCATCACGCACGTGGTGCTGTCCGAGAGCCACGTCGCCGACGCGCAAGCCGCGCTCGGCACGGCCGCGACCGTGTGCACCGAGGTGCCGCCCGAGACCTCTCTGCTGCTGGAATGCGCGGGCCACGCCGCCATCGGCAGCCACGTGCTGCCCGCGCTGGAGCGCGGCATCGAATGCGCCGTGCTGTCCATCGGCGCGCTGTCCGAAGACGGCCTGCCCGAGAAGCTGGCCGAGGCCGCGCAGCGCGGCGGCACGCGGGTGCACCTGCTGGCCGGCGCCATCGGTGGCATCGACGCCATCGCCTCGGCCCGCCTGGCCGGCCTGGACAGCGTCACCTACACCGGCCGCAAGCCGCCCGAAGGCTGGCGCGGCACCCCCGCCGAACAGGTGGCGGACCTGGGCACGATCACCGAGCCCACCGTCATCCTCGAAGCCACGGCGCGCGAAGCCGCCCACCTGTACCCGAAGAACGCCAACGTGGCCGCCACCGTCTCGCTCGCCGGCCTGGGGCTGGACGCGACCCGCGTGCGCCTGATCGCCGACCCGACCGTGACCGAGAACATCCACGAGGTCGACGTGCGCGGCGCCTTCGGCGAGATGCGCATCACCATGCGCGGCAAGCCCCTGCCCGACAACCCCAAGACCTCGGCGCTGACCGTGTTGTCCGCCCTGCGTTTCCTGCACAACCGCACTTCCTCCGTGACGATATGAAGCCCACCCCCGCGCCGCGCTTGCAGCGCGTCACCCCCTCAAGGGGGCGGCGTCTGGGACCGGCGTAGCCGGATCCGCGACGCCTCTGGATCAACAGCCTTTCGCGCCGACAAAAGAGACATTCCATGACCGACAAACTTCAAAGCTACTTCGCAGGCCAATGGCGCGACGCCTCGGGCCCGGAATACACCACCGAATACCCGCACGACGGCAGCACCGTCGCCCGCCTGCACGCGGCCACCGCCGCCGACGTGGACGAGGCCGTGCAGACGGCCGAACGCGCCCGCCTGCAGCCTTCCTGGGCCAGGCTCAAGCACCACGAACGCGCCGGCATCCTCTACCGCATCGCCAACGGCATCCGCGAGCGCGGCGAAGAGCTCGCCCAGCTCCAGCGCCTGGACAACGGCAAGCCCATCAAGGAATGCCGCGCCCTGGTCGCCAGCGCCGCCGGCACCTTCCAGTTCTTCGGCGCCGCCGCCGAAACCTGGGAAGACACCATCACCCCCTCGCGCGGCGACTACCTCAGCATGAGCGTCAACGAACCGCTCGGTGTGGTCGGCGCCATCACGCCCTGGAACTCCCCCATCGCCAGCGAGGCCCAGAAGCTCGCCCCGGCTCTCGCCGCCGGCTGCGCCATGGTCTTCAAACCGGCCGAGATCACCCCGCGCATGGCCCTGGAACTGGCCAAGATCGCCGAGCAGGCCGGTGTGCCCGCCGGCATCATCAGCGTGCTGCCGGGCAAGGGCAGCATCGTGGGCGACGCCCTGGTCAAGCACCCGCTGATCAAGCGCATCGCCTTCACCGGCGGCACCACCGTGGGCATGGGCATCCAGCGCCTGGCGGCCGAGAAGCTCATGCCGACCTCGCTGGAGCTGGGCGGCAAGTCCCCCACCATCGTCATGCCCGACGCGGACCTGGACCACGCCGTGGCCGGCGTGCTCTACGGCATCTTCAGTTCCTCGGGCGAGTCCTGCATCGCCGGCTCGCGCGCCTTCGTGCACGAAAGCGTCTACGACGAGTTCAAGGCCCGCCTGCTCGAAGGCGTGAAGAAGCTGCGCGTGGGCGACCCGTCCAGGGAAGAGACGCAGATGGGCCCGCTGGTGAACCTGGGCCACCGCGCCTCGGTGGAGAAGTACGTGCAGCTGGGCCGCGACGAAGGCGGCACGGTGCTGTGCGGCGGTGAGCGGCCCACGGGCAGCTTCTACGACGGCGGCAGCTACTACCTGCCCACCATCTTCGAAGGCCTGCCCAACAGCGCGCGCATGTGCCAGGAAGAGATCTTCGGCCCGGTGCTGGCCTTGCTGCCGTGGAAGGACGAGGACGACCTGATCGCGCAGTGCAACGACAACATGTTCGGCCTGGCCTCGGGCATCTGGACGCGCGACTTCAAGAGCGCCTGGCGCATCGGGCGCGCGCTGCAGACCGGCACCGTGTGGATCAACACCTACAAGGTCTTCTCCATCAGCACGCCGTTCACCGGCGTGAAGATGAGCGGCTACGGCCAGGAGAAGGGCCGCCTGGGCATCCTCGAATACACCAGCCAGAAAAGCTTCTACTGGGGCTTGAACGAATCGCCCATGCCCTGGGCGACCAGCTGATTTTCTTTTTCCAACCTTGCAACCTTCTCTCGACATGACAAGCCGCCGCACCCTTCTCGCCCTCGCCTCGCTGTTCGCCCTCATGGGAACCGCGCAAGCCCAGACCGCCGCCGAGAAACAGCTGGCCTCCGACAAGTTCACCCTGGTCGCGCCCTTCCCCGCCGGTGGCGCCATCGATGCGCTGGCGCGCCTGCTGGCCGACGGCCTGGCCAAGCGCTACGACCAGACGGCCATCGTGGAAAACGCCCCCGGTGGCGCCGGCACCATCGGCATGGGCAAGATCAAGCGCGCCAAGGCCGACGGCCACAACCTGCTGGTGATCCCGGCCGGCAACCTCACCATCAACCCCACGCTGATGCCGAAGTTCCCCTTCGACGTGCAGAAGGACTTCGTGGCCGTCACCATGCTGGCCACCACGCCCAACGTGCTGGTGACCCACCCCAAGAGCGGCTTCAAGAACGTGGCCGACGTGATCAAGGCGGCCAAGGCCAAACCCGGCACGCTGTTCTACGCCTCGACCGGCATCGGCAGCGGCCTGCACATCGCGGGTGAACTGTTCAAGGACCAGGCCGACATCGACATCCAGCACGTGGCCTACAAGGGCTCGACGCCGGCCATCAACGACCTGATGGCGGGCACGGTGCCGCTGATGTTCGGCAACCTGCCCACCATGCTGCCGCACCTGGAAAGCGGCCGCCTCGTGGCGCTGGGCCTGACCGACCGCGCGCGCACCCCCAACGCGCCCGACATCCCCACCCTGGCCGAACAAGGCGTGCCCGGCGTGGTGGTGCCCTCGTGGTACGGCCTGCTCGCGCCCGCGGGCACGCCGGCCAACGTGGTCGATCAGCTGGCGAAAGACATGGTCGAGATCCTGGCGCAACCGCATGTGCGCGACACGCTCAAGGCCCAGGGCATGACCGAATGGACGATGAAGCCCGCCGCCTTCGATGCGCACATCCGCACCGAAACGGCCAACTGGGCCAAAGTCATCAAGCAACGCAACATCACGATGGAATGACACCATGACCAACCGCCGCACCCTTCTTGCCGTCACCTCGCTGCTCGCCTTGCTGGGCACCACCACCGCCCACGCACAGACGGCCGCCGAGAAACAACTGGCCGCCGACAAATTCACGCTCGTCGCGCCCTTCCCCGCCGGCGGCCCGATCGACACACTGGCCCGCGTGCTCGCCGATGGCCTGGCCAAGCGCTACGGCCAGGTGGCCGTGGTCGACAACGCCCCGGGCGCAGCCGGCAACATCGGCATGGAGCGCGTCAAGCGCGCCAAGGCCGATGGCCACACGCTGCTGGTGATCCCGGCCGGCAACCTCACGGTCAACCCCACGCTGATGCCGAAGTTCCCCTTCGACATCCAGAAGGACTTCGTGCCCGTGGCCATGCTGGCCAAGACGCCCAACGTGCTGGTGACGAACCCGGCCACGGGCATCAAGAGCGTGGCCGATCTCATCGCGCGGGCCAAGGCCAAGCCCGACTCGCTCGCCTACGCTTCGCCCGGCGTGGGCAGCGGCCTGCACCTCGCCGGCGAGCTGTTCAAGTCGCAGGCCAACGTGGACATCCTGCACATCGCCTACAAAGGCACGCCGCCCGCCATCAACGACGTGATCGGCGGCACCGTGCCCCTGATGTTCAGCAACCTGCCCACCGTGCTGCCGCACATCCGCAGCGGCAAGCTGGTCGCCCTGGCCGTGACCGACAGCGCGCGCACGCCCACGGCGCCCGAGATTCCGACGCTGACTGAACTGGGTGTGCCGGGCGTGGTGGTGCCGTCCTGGTACGGCCTGCTGGCGCCCGCCGGCACGCCGGCCGACGTGGTGGCGCAACTCGCGCGCGATGCGACCACCATCCTGGCCGAGCCTGCCGTGCGCGAGCGCCTGCAAGGCCAGGGCCTGAGCGCCTGGGACATCCAGACCTCCGCGTTCGACGCCCACATCCGTGACGAGACCGCGCGCTGGGCCAAGGTCATCAAGGCACGCAACATCACGATGGAGTGAAGGTCATGAGCGCAGCGCAGGGCCGCTCCCAAGCAAGCTCGCACCGCAGCCCGCAGGGCGAAGGTACGCCAGTGCACGCCTGCGCCAATGTGTTGATCACCATCGTGTTGAAACACCACGCCGGCCTCACGCTGGACGACGTGCAGGCGAAGCTCAAGGCCAGCGAATGGTGGGAGCGTTTCCCGGTGGAAGGCACGCGCGTGGTGTCGTGGACCGTGGCCATGGGCCTGGGCCAGATCGTCACGCTCGAAGTGCCACCGCACCTGCTGGGCCGCGTCAACCTCGAACTGGAGCGCTCCGCCTGGGGCGTCTTCCAGACCGAGTGTTACCCCACCTACGACTTCGTGCCGGTGCGCGAACGCATCAAGGAACGCGTGCGCGCCGGAGGCCAGTGATGACGACCGTCGCGCACAAGATCCAGAGCCCGCAGGTGCCCGACCTGCCCACCGCGAGCTGGACCAACGGCTACCGCATCGGCCAGGAGGTGGTGGTCTCGGGCATGACCGGCCATCCCGCCACGCGCCAGGCCGCCGAGCGCGGCGAAGCGCTGGGCGCCTACGAGCAGGCCATCGTCGTGCTCAAGAAGCTCGAAGCCCTGGTGACGGCCGCGGGCGGCCACCGGCACAACCTCATCAAGACCGTGGTCTACCTGACCGACATCGCCGACAAGGACGAGGTCGGCCGCGCCCGGCGCGATTTTTTTGGCGAGCACACGCCGTGCTCCACCCTGGTGGCCGTGAAGGCCCTCGTGTTCCCGGAGCTGCGCGTGGAGATCGACGCCTGGGCCCGGCTCGACGTGGACCTTCGCGAAGCCCAACCCCTTCTCTCTACTGAAAGCTGAACCACCATGGACCTGGGCATTGCCGGCAAGAAGGCGCTCGTGTGCGGCGCGAGTTCGGGGCTGGGCTACGCCTGCGCCGAGGCGCTGGTGAAAGACGGCGTGCACGTGGTGATCGCCGCGCGCACCGAAGGCCCGCTGCGCGAGGCCGCGCAACGCCTGGCCGCGCACGGCGCGGGCCAGGTGGACTGGGTCGCCGCCGATGTGACGACCGACGAAGGCCGCGCGCGCATCTTCGCCGCGCACCCCGATTTCGACATCCTCGTCACCAACGCGGGCGGCCCGCCGCCCGGCGACTTCCGCACCTGGGACCGCGAGACCTGGCACCGCGCGATCGACGCCAACATGCTCGCACCGATCGAACTCATCAAGGCCACCGTGGACGGCATGATGGCGCGCGGCTTCGGCCGCATCATCAACCTCACCTCCAGCGCCGTGAAATCGCCGCTGGACGGCCTGGGCCTGTCCACCGGCGCGCGCAGCGGCCTCACCGGCTTCGTCTCGGGCCTGGCGCGCACCACCGTGGCGCGCGGCGTGACCATCAACAACCTGCTGCCCGGCACCTTCGACACCGCGCGCCTGGAAAGCAACTTCGCCGCCCAAGCCAAGCGCGAAGGCAAGACCGTGGACGAGGTGCGCACCGCGCGCCTGGCCAAACACCCGGCCCACCGCATCGGCCAGCCCAGCGAACTCGGCCACACCTGTGCCTACCTGTGCAGCGTGCACGCGGGCTACATCAACGGCCAGAACATCCTGCTCGACGGCGGATCGTTCACCGGCGTGTTCTGAACAGGCACCCGACGGCCCCGCTTTCTCTGTTTCGGTTTCAGTTTTCCCTGCCAGCCCACCCCACTAGGAGACATCGAACATGACCGCCCGCCGCCCCCTGCTGCTCACCGCGCTCGCAGCAGCCGCCGCCCTCGCCCTGCCCGCCGGCAGCGCGCTGGCGCAGACCTACCCCAGCAAGCTCATCACCCTCGTCGTGTCCTTCCCGCCCGGTGGCGACACCGACGCGCTCGCGCGCACCTTCGCCGAGAAGCTGCAGGCCCGCGTCGGCCAGACCGTGGTGGTGGAGAACAAGACCGGCGCCAGCGGCACCATCGGCAACGCCTTCGTGGCCAAGGCCGCGCCCGATGGCTACACGCTGCTGTTCACGCCCAACACCTTCGCCACCGCCCCGCTGGTGCTCAAGCCCGGCACCGGTGCCGTGTACAACCCGCTCACCGACTTCACGCCCATCCTGCTGGCCGGCACGCAACAGCTGTTCCTCGTCACCCACGCCGGCTCGGGCCTGAACACCGTGAAAGACGTGGTGGCCGCGGCCAAGAGCGGCAAGGTCACCAACTACGCCAGCCCCGGCAGCGGCTCGCCCATGCACATCCTGGGCGAGATGTTCAACCGCTCGGCCGGCGTGAAGCTCACCCAGGTGCCCTACCGGGGCAGCGGCCCGGCCATCGTCGACCTCGTGGCCGGCCACATCCCCATGATGTACACCACGCTCGGCCCGGTGGCGCAGTACATCGCCCAGGGCAAGCTGGTCAACGTGGCGGTGGCCGACCCGCAGCGCTCGCCGCTCGCGCCCAACGTGCCCACCCTGGCCGAGGCCGGCGTGAAAGACGCCGAAGTCGGCGCCTGGCAAGGCTTCATGGGCCCCAAAGGCATGCCCGCCGACGTGGTGCGCACGCTCAACGGCCACCTCAACGAAATCCTCAAGATGCCCGACGTGATCGCGCGCATGAACACCATGGCGCTGATTCCGGCCGGTGGCGACCCGGCGGCGCTGGCCAAGATCAACCAGTACCACAACGAACGCTACGGCAAGGTGATCCGGGAGACCGGCATCATGGCCGACTGAGCGAAGCGCGCGCAGCGATGAAGGAAGTCATCGACGTCGGCCTGCCGCCGTTCAAGCAACCGTTCTCGTGGATGGTGCGCGCCGGCGGCGTGCTCTACACCGCCCACGGCCCGGTGCGCGAAGACGGCAGCGTGGACACCACCGGCAGCATCGAACAGCAGGCCCGCCTGACCTTCAGCAACCTGCAGCGCGCGGTGGAGCGCGCGGGCAAGACCATGGACGACGTGGCGCAGGTGCTGATCTACATGACCGACGTGGCCGACATGGCGGCCATCGACGCCGTGTACCGCGAGTTCTTCCGCGCGCCCTGGCCCAACCGCTCCAGCGCCGGGGTGGCGCTGGTGGTGCCGGGGATGAAGATCGAGATCGTGGCCTACGTGGCCTGAGGGGCACCGCGCCGGCCTTCAGCGGGCCGAACAGCGGAAGGGGACAATGGCGTCCCCACCGCCGTTCCCTCGCCCTCACGCCGCGCATGCCACCTCCTCCCGCCCCGCCCGGCGCCGCCTCTTCCTCGGCCGAGTTTTCCCTCAAGCGAATCGCGGTGCCGGTCTTTGGCCCGTCCCTGCTCTTCGGGCTGGGCGAAGGCGCCATTCCCCCCATCATCCCGCTCGTGGCGCGCGAGCTGGGCGCCTCCGTGCCCATGGCCGCGCTGGTCGTCGCGCTGATGGGCCTGGGCTCGCTGCTCAACAACATTCCCGCGTCGCTCATCACCATGCGCTGGGGCGAGCGCTGGGCCATCGTCGCCGCGGGCCTCTGGAGCGCCCTGGGCATGGCGCTGTGCGTGGGGACCTCGCACCTGGCGCTGTTCGCCACGGGCTGCCTCATGGTGGGCATGTCCCGGGCCGTCTACAACCTGGCGCGCCAGAGCTACATGGCCGAGGCCGTGCCGATCGCGTACCGCGCGCGGGCGCTCTCGACACTGGGCGGGGTGAGCCGCATCGGCATGTTCATCGGCCCGTTCCTCGGTGCGGCCGCCGTGCATGTGTTCGGCCTGGCCGGCGCCTTCGGCGTCGGCATCGCCGGGGTGGTGGCGGCGGCCGCCCTCGGCGCGCGCGTGCCGGACCTGGAGATGCCTCACCTGCCGGCCGGCCAGACGCCACCCGCGGCCACCACCATCGCCTCCACGCTCAGGGACCACCGCCACGTGTTCCTCACGCTCGGCATCGGCGTGGTGCTGGTCAGCGCCGTGCGCGCCTCGCGCCAGGTGGTCATACCCCTGTGGGCGGATCACCTCGCGCTGGCGCCGGCCGTGGCCTCGCTCATCTACGGCCTGGCCGGCGGCATCGACATGCTGGTGTTCTACCCCGCCGGCAAGGTGATGGACCACAAAGGCCGGCGCTGGGTCGCCGTGCCATCCATGGTCATCATGGGCACGGCGCTGCTGCTGATGCCCTTCACCTCGGGCTTCACCACACTGCTGCTGGCCTCGCTGGCCATCGGCTTCGGCAACGGCATCGGTTCCGGAATGATCATGACCCTGGGCGCGGACCATTCCCCACGCCATGGCCGCGCGCACTTCCTCGGTGTGTGGCGCCTCATGTCCGACATCGGCGCCTCGTGCGGGCCGGTGCTGCTCTCGCTCCTGGCCGGCAGCCTGTCGCTGGCCACCGGCATCGCCGTCACCGGGCTCATCGCCTTCGCGGCGGCGGGCTCGCTGGCGTACTGGATTCCCCGGACACACGCCGGCGGACGTTGACGGCACCTCACTCGGCCGTTGCCGCGATCGACTCGGTGTAGATGAAGCTGCTGCACGCCGCCACGAAGGCCCGTGGCGTCTGCCGCGCGCCGAAGCCGTACACACGCAACCCCTCGCGCCGCACGCCAAACGCCAGCGGCGTGAGATCGCTGTCCGACGACACCAGGCAGACCGCATCGAACTGCCCCGTGTTCACCAGCGACATCGCCTCCACGCTGAGCATGATGTCGGCCGCGTTCTTGCCCTTGGCGTATGGGAAAAGCTGCACCGCCTCGATCGCGTTGTAGAGCAACACGTTCTTGAAGCGGCTCATGTGGGGCCGCGTCCAGTCGGCGTACGCGCGCTTGACGATGAGCGCGCCGTAACAGGCGGCGCGCAGCAGGATGGAACGGATCAGTGTGTGAGAGACGTTTTCCGCGTCGATCAACACGGCAATCTTCTGTTGCTTGTGCTGCAGCCTGGGCATGGGATGCCTGCCTTCCCTGTTCGTTAAGGAACAGCCGCCGCCACACAACACAGAGTGGCGGCGGCCCGAACGGGCTGAGAACCGGGGACCCCTTGCGAAGAACCGGCAAGCCTCGCGGCTTCCCATCCAGGCCGCCATAAAAAGCAAGCGTGAATGATGAAGGCCGCTGTCCTAGCGGTGTACAGCGGCCTTTCAAGCCGCAAGGGATCCTCGGGTTCTCAGGCCCGGCCCACCTTTTTCGTGAGCGGGGGAGACTTTACATTAATACGCCAAAAGTATTCATGACGCGCGCAAGAAAAATCTGCAGCGAGCACGAGTCTCGCCGGCCAGTACGGGTGTGACCGAGTCCTGTTAGCCTCCACGATCCTGTCCCATTCAAAAAGTGAATTCCCCATGACCAGCCCGCTGTACACCGCCTCCATTCCCGTCCTGCAGCAGATGCTTCGCGCCCTGTCCGATGTGCTCAAGAAGGCCGAAGACCACGCGACGCAGAAAAACATTGATCCCAACGCCCTGCTGCAAGCGCGGCTGTTCCCCGACATGTTTCCGCTGGTTCGTCAGGTACAGATCGCCGCTGACTTCTCCAAGGGCATAACGTCCCGCCTGGCGGGCGCCGAAGTGCCCTCCTGGCCCGACACGGAAGCCAGCTTCGCGGACCTGCAAGCCTTGATCGCCAAGGCCTTGACCCACATCGGCTCCTTCAAGCCCGAGCAATTCGATGCCAGTGAAAGCCGCGAAATCGTGTTGCGCCCCGGCACCCCCAAGGAAAAGAAGCTGATCGGCAGCGCCTATCTTCTGCACTACGGCCTGCCGCAGTTTTTCTTCCACGTGACCACCGCCTATGCCATCTTGCGCCACAACGGTGTTGAGGTCGGCAAGCGCGACTACATGGGTGCCTATTGACGCAAGACGCCTGAGTGCAGCCGGGCGCCAAGCGCGCCTTGCCGCGCTCGCTCAGGCGCCGGTCTCACGCAGCGCGGCCTCAAGGCTGGCAAGGATCTGGGCCCAACCCTGGCGTGCACGGTCGGCGTAATCCTTCCACTCAGGCTGCATCTCCGCCGTGAGATGCAGCGTGCAGCCGCCGTCCGCTTCCGGCGTGATCTCGATGGTCACGATGTCGAAGGTCGGCGATGCGGCCGGGATACCGAATGTGAACACGAGCCGCCGTGGCCGCTCCATGACGAGGTACTCCCCGGTGTGCTCCACATCGCCGTCGGGACGCCTGTCGGTCAGCACGAACTGCCCGCCGACACGCGGGTCGATGTCGCAGCGGACCATCTCGCCGGTTTCAGTCGAGAACAGGAAGCGGCTCGCCAGGCGCGCATCGAGCCAGGCATCGAACACCCTCTCGGCCGATTGGCGGAATCTGTGATGGACAGCAACTGCGAGATGGTCTTCGCTCTTCATGATCGATGGACTCCTTTGGTTTGCCGGGATGAAATTGCATCCTCCTCGTCCAGCAGCGCCTGCAGACGCTGCAATCGGCCCGCCCAGTCGCGTTGGCGCGACTGAAGCCAGTCCGACGCCTCTGCCAGCGGTCGCGGTTCGAGACGCAGGATATGTTCGCGGCCAGAGCGGCGGCGCGTGACAAGGCCGGCGCGCTCCAGGATGCGGATGTGCTTGGACACGGAGTTGAGCGAGATGTCGAACGGCACGGCCACCTCGGTCACTCGGGCTTCGCCCAGGGACAACCGCGCCAGGATGGCGCGACGGGTCTCGTCGGCCAAGGCGACGAACATGTTGTCGAGTCGGTTGGCCGTCAACGCGTTATTCATTCACCCATTTTGGTGAATATTTATCAAGCTGTCAACAGAACTCGAGACGGGACGTTCCACTGCCTGCTCGCGAAGCGGAGCGTGCGCGCTGCGCAACATCCAGTGGCAGCGCTGCGCCCCATCAAGCCTTCACTTCAACCACCTGTTCAAAGCCGCCGAAGATCATGCGTTTGCCGTCGAAGGGCATGGGCGGGTTGCCGGGTTTGGACGGGTCCATGCGCGGGTCTTCCATCATCTTCTTCATGGCCGCGTCGCGCGTGGCTTTGTCCGGCCATTCGACCCACGAAAAGGCCACCGTCTCCTCGGCCGTCGCCTGGACCGCACGGCGAAAGTCGGTGACTTTGCCGTCGGGGACGTCGTCACCCCAGCCCTCGATCACACGAAGGGCGCCCAGCTCGATGAATATCGGGTCGAACTGGCGTGCGTGTTCAATGAACTTCTGCTTGTTGGCGGTGGGAACGGCGATCACGAAACCATCGATGTAAGACATATCAGACTCCTGTGGGGTTGACCTGCAAGGTGCCCCCTGTGGGCACCTTGTAGCTACACGACGAACGACAGCAGGACAAATCGACACGACCTGCCAGCGTCAGGTCTCAACAGCCGCCGTGAACGTATCGAAGGACATGGTGAGCAATGCCGGAGCTCGAGGCTGTAGGACAGCCGCGCTTTTTGCGGGCGGGCCTCGCGTGCAAAAATCGACCGCAGCCACGACGATCCAGCCAGGAGAGCACCAGCACCCATGGACAACGACCTGACCCAAGCCCTCGCCAGCGCCGAATGGCTCGGCCGCCACGCGATCCCCATGCTCGCCGCCGCCCTCGTGCTGGTGCTCATCGCCGTCACCGCCTTCGTCATCGGCTTCAGGCGCTACGGCCCCTACGCCGCCTGGGACCGCTGGCCGCGCCCGCTGCTGCTGGGCGTGTGCCTGGCGCTCGGCGCGGGTGTGCTGGTCGCCACGGCGTCCCTGTTCGCCGAGATGCTGGAGGTGTTCGATGCGGACGAGGAGATCGGCCAGTTCGATGTGCGGCTGACCGAGACCCTGGCGCGCGAGCTGCCCCCTGCTGCCCTGCGTTTCTTCGGCAACCTGACGCACCTGGGCGACCCTTTGCCGCTGACGCTGCTGGTGATCGGCGTGGGTGTGCTGTTGCTCGTTCGCCGGCGCACCTCGCTGGCCTTGGGCTGGGTGGTGGCGTGCGCGGGCGCGGGTTTGCTCAACCGCGTGCTCAAGCACATCTTCGAGCGGGTTCGCCCTTTGCACGACCACGGCTTCGCGCAGGCCGATGGCTACAGCTTTCCCAGCGGGCACACCTCGGGTTCGCTGGTGGTGTACGGCATGCTGGCCTACTTGTGCCTGCGCTTGCTGCCGCCGCGCTGGCATCTGCCCAGCGTGCTGCTGGCCTCGGCCTTGGCTTTCAGCATCGGCTGGAGCCGCGTGATCCTGCAGGTGCACTGGGCGAGCGATGTGGTCGCCGGGTTCGCCTTTGGTGTGGCGTGGTTGACGGTGTGCATCGCCGCGATCGAGATCACCCGGCGCCGCGCCCGCGCGTAGCCGGTCGGTTGGGAAGGAGACATCATGGGTCGCAAGGAGTTCGAAGTCTCGCTGGCGGGCGGCGTGCACGCCCAGCTGGCGCGCATGGCCGGGCAGTGGCAGGGGCGCTTTCGCCTCTGGTTCGAGCCGGGCGAGCCGGCCGAACACTCGGTGCAGCGCGGCAGCATCCGCGTGCTGCTGGGTGGCCGCGTGCTGTTGCACGAGTACAGCGGCCACTGCGGCGGTGAGCCCATGGAAGGGGTGGCGCTGATCGCGCATCACCTCGACGAGCGCCGCTACGAGTCGGCGTGGGCCGAGAGTTTCGGCACGGGCACGTCCCTCATGTTCAGCACCAGCACGCCTGGCGACCCGCGCCTGTCGATGCTGGGCAGCTACGCCGACGGCCAGGGCGGCCCGCGCTGGGGTTGGCGCACCGCGATCGATCAGCCGGACGACGACACGCTGGACCTGCGCATGTACAACATCTCGCCCACCGGCGAAGAGGCCTTGGCCGTCGAGGTGAATTACCGCCGCGTCTGACATGCACAGATGGGGGAAGAGCAGCGGCGAAACGGGCGCCAGCGGTTGATGCCGAGGGAAATCTTGCCCAGAATCCAGCAGCGTCCTCTGGCGCAAGACCTGCGGGCCGATCCGCCAGGTTCAACAACAACAACAAGGAACGCCTCTTGGCCAAGTCTCTCATCCGCGTGATGCTCTCCAGCCGTTGCCGGGACCCCTTCCCCGCCGGCAGCAAGACCACCTTGACGGACCTGCGCCAGGCGCTGAAAGCCGAGATCGAGTCCGCGCAGGTGCTGGGGCGAAAGCTGTTCGAGGTCTGGATCAACGAAGACGCGCCGCCCGCCGAAGGCACGCAGGACAGCTGGGATGCCTGCCTGCAGGCCGTGCGCGACTGCGATGTGCTTATCGTGCTGAGCAACGGCAACGCGGGCTGGGCCGCGGGCGAGCAGGACATCGGCATCTGCCACGCGGAGTACATGGAGGGCCTTCGCTCGGCGCAGGCCAAGGTGCGCCTGGTGGCGCTGCCGACCGTGGCCGAGGCCAAGGGCGCGGCGGGTGAGCGCAACCGGCGCTTCCAGGACTACCTCTCGCGGCAGACGGCCTTCCGGGGCGGCGAGGTGAAGACGGTGGCCGACGCGAAGAAGCGCGTGTTCGAAGCGCTCTCGGATGCCGTGATCTCGCTGGCGCAACGCGGCGTGCAGGCGGGTGCCTCGACGCGCTTCGATGTCGGCGCGGCCCTGGACTGGACCCGGCTCGATTTCCGCCAGCGGAAGGCGGCGATGGAGTCGACGCTCAGGACGGCGCTGCGCGGGCTGCAGGGCGCCAAGGTGGTGGACGGCGGTGTGGTGGTCAAGCTGGATGGCAAGGACGTGGCGGTGGTGGTTCACGCGATTCCGGCCTCGTTCAGCGTGGCCGCCGCGCGCGAGCTGGTGGGGCGGCCCTTTCTGGAGGATCACCAGCGCATCGACTTGCTGGCTTCGGCGCACGGGCCGCTGCACCTGATCGCCTGCCACCGGGGCGCGACGGAGACCCAGGCCACCTCGCTGCTGGGGTTTCCGGGCGCGACGGTGGTGAGCGGCCCCTTCGGGGTGTTCGTGGCGGACGACGTGCAGAAGGTGCAGTTCGCCTTCCTGGCCAACTGCCGCGACGACTCGCAGACGCGCCACGCGAGCCAGCGGTTTTTCGAATGGCTGCAGCAGACGGGCGAAGCGGCGCTGGTGGCGCGCAGGGCGGTGTCTCGCGCCCGCATCGTCAAGGTGGTGGCCAAAGAAATGGATGTTTGAAAGGGGAGACGACCATGAATGAAAAGGATCTTCTGCTGGGGCCGGTGTTGTCGTTCCGCGGCATCGGCAAGGGTGATGTCTGGAAGGTGAGCGCGCTGGTGGGCCTCAAGGCGGGCGCGGCCGTGCCTGTGCTGGAGGTGGACGGCAAGGCCTGCCCCGCACCGAAGGAGCTGCTGGCCATCCCCGGCGAACGCTATCTGCGCTACGACGTTTCCTGCAAGGTCCTGAAGAGCGAGCGCACGGTGAGCTACGGCGTGCCGGGCGGACCGACGTGGCGCATGACGGTGCCGGGCAAGGATTTCTCGCCGCGCATGGCCTATGTGTCGTGCAACGGGTTTTCCGACCCGGCCGTGATGCGCAAGCTCATCCGCACGTCCGATGCGGTGTGGGAAGACCTGCTCTACAGCCACGACCGCGCGCTGCGCAGGAAGAAGGGTGCGGGTGAAGTCAAGCTGCTGGACAAGGAACAGCTGTGGCACGAGACGCGCATCCACGACAAGGGCCTGCAGCGCTTTCACCTGATGCTGATGGGGGGCGATCAGATCTACTTCGACTCGATCTGGGAAGACATCAAGTCCCTGCGGCAGTGGGTGGCCTTGCCCCGGCAGGCGCAGCTGGACTTCAAGGTCACCAAGGCGCTGGAGCGCGAGATCGAGGCTTATTACTTCGGGCTGTACAAGCAGCGCTGGCTGCCCGCTGAGCGCAAGCCCTGGTCGTCGCCCACGCCCGCGCTGGATGCGAGCGCGGCGATGGCGTCCATGCCCACCATCATGATGTGGGACGACCACGACATCTTCGACGGCTGGGGTTCGTACAGCTGCGAGATGCAGAACAGCCCGCTTTTCCAGACGCTGTTCCGCCACGCCCGGCGCGCCTTCTGGGTGTTCCAGATGCAGCATGCGCTGGAAGATCTGCCCGAACTGGAAGACACGACGCCGGCGGGTTTTTCCCGGCAGGACCCGCTGCTCAAACCCATCGCCTGGAGCCAGGTGCTCGCCAAGGATGCGCTGGCGCTGCCCCTGCTGGATGGCCAGCCGGGCTTCACCTCGGCGCACGCCATCGGGCCGGTGGCCATCGTGGCGGCCGACCTGCGCACCGAGCGCTCGCGGGCGCAGGTCATGGGCTCGGACACCTGGGGCCAGATCAAGAAATGGACGACCAGCCTGGCATCCGGCAACGCGGGCACACAACCCAAGAGCGCGTGCCAGCACCTGCTGTTCATGTCCTCGGTGCCCGTGGTGCACCCGAAGCTGCCCCTGGCCGAGCTGCTGATGGACAAGTTCGGGCAAGAGCACGTCACCGACAGCAATGCCGACGACCTGAAGGACCATTGGTCCCACGACGACCACGAGGGCGAACGAAAGCGCCTGCTGGAGGTGCTCTCCAACCTCGCGCGCGACAAGAAGATCCGCGTGTCCCTGGTGTCTGGCGATGTGCACGTCGCGGCCTGGGGCACGGCCTACCGCAAGGACCTGCCGGCCACGGAGACCTGGTCCCAGATCCATCAGTTCACCTCGTCGGCCGTGGTGCATCCCTCGCTCATGGGGGTGATAGAGCGGCTGTTCCTGTCGTGGCTGAACAGCCATGCCAAGCAGCCGCAGAACATCGACGTGCAGTACGTCGCGGAGGTGATGCCCTTCCCGGGGCACGACAAGCATGTGATGGCGGCCCGCAACTGGCTGGCCCTGGAGCTGGACATGGGGTCGGCCGAAGGCTGCAAGCTGTGGGCCACCTGGCGCTGCGAAACCGAGACCAGCTTCTCCAACCACCTGCTGGCCGTGGCGCCCATCGCGCCCTGAGTCAGTCCCCCGCCGACGCCGTGTGCGGATCGGTCATGGCGGTGCGGCGCGCCACCTCGCGCTTGGCATACGCCGTGGGCGACAGGCCTGACCAGCGCCGGAACGCGCGCGCGAACACCTTGTCGGACTCGTAGCCCGCGTCCTGCGCCACCTGGGCCAGCGGCAGGTGGCCGGCTTCCAGCTGTTCGGCCGCCAGCGCCATGCGGTGCCCGCCCAGGTAACCCATGGGCGTGTCGCCCACCAGGGCCTTGAAGCGGTCGCTGAAGCGCGAGCGCGACATGGCGGCTTCGCGCGCCAGGGTCTCCACCGTCCAGCTGCGCGCGGGCTCGCGGTGCATGGCGGCGATGGCGCGCGCGATCGCGGGGTCGGACAGGCCGCGCCACCAGTTGGCCTCCACCGGGCCGGCGCCGCGCAGCAGGTGGCCGCGCAGGATGTTGATGAGCAGCAGCTCGCCCATGCGGCTGGCCGAGAGGCGCCAGCCCGGGCGCTGGTCCAGCGTTTCGGTGACGAGCGTTTCCATGGACGCGGCGAGGATCACGGCCGTGGGCAGTTCGCTCGCGCGCACGTGGATGAGCGGCGGCAGCACGCTGAGCACGGAATGGCGGCAGTAGGCCGAGAACCAGAGCAGCGCGCTGAACATCTCGCAGCCTTCGCCGCCGCCGCCGTGGCGCAGGTCCAGCGGCGCTTCGTCGCGCGCGCCGGGCGTGCGCTGGGTGAGCAGCTGGGCGAAAGGCACGGTGGGCGCGTCGGGCGCGGAGCCCATGCGGTGGGCCGCGCCCAGCGGCATCATGACCAGATCGCCAGGCTCCACGCGCAGCGGCCCGCCGCCGCCGGCCGCTTCCACCCACCAGGGCGCACCGCGCGCCATGCGGATCATGGCAGCGCCAGACACCCCATTGGAATGCAAGCCCCAGGGTGCAGACAGGTGGAACCGGGCCGTGACCGCGCGTTCGGCGCGGCAGATGGCGAGCACTTCGCTGAGGACATCCATGGACGAATCGTACCCATTTCAGGCGCCCAAGCGGTTGAGTGCGCGGGGCCCGCGCTGAACAATGCACGCTTCGACATTGCAGGAGCAGCCCCATGAGCAGTTTGAAAATCGGTATCGCCGGCGGCGGTGTGGGCGGTCTGGCCGCCGCGATCGCCTTGCGCAAGCAGGGCCACGAGGTGACCGTGTTCGAGCAGGCCAAGGGCTTCTCGCGCGTGGGCGCGGACATCAACCTCACGCCCAACGTGGTGCGCGCCATCGACGGCCTGGGCGCGGGCGCCTTCATCCGCCGCACCGGCGCCCAGCCCACCTTCCGCATCAGCCGCGACTGGGACACCGGCAAGGAAACCTCGCGCCTGGGCATGGGCAACGTCGCCGAAGAGCAGTACGGCGCGCCGCAGGTCACGATCCACCGCGCCGACATCCTGGCCGCGCTGGCCGAGCAGTTCCCCATCGAGCAGATCGCGTTCGACAAGCGACTGAAGACGTTGAGCCAGAACGACGCGGGCGTGACCCTGCAGTTCGACGACGGCAGCGAAGCCAGCTTCGACGTGGTGGTGGGCGCCGACGGCATCCACTCGCGCGTGCGCACCGCCCTGTTCGGCGAAGAGAGCCCGCGCTTCACCGGCGTGGTGTCGTTCCGCTCGGTGGTGCCCACCGAGCGCGTGAAGCACGTGCCCGAGATCGAGGCCTTCACCAAGTGGTGGGGTCCCAACCCGCAGAGCCAGATCGTCACCTTCCCGCTCAACCAGGGCAAGGAGACCTTCGTCTTCGCCACCACCGGCCAGGAGAGCTGGACCGAAGAGTCCTGGACCAGCCCGGGCGACGTGCACGAGCTGCGCGGCTTCTACAAGGACTTCCACGCCGACGCCCGCGCCCTGCTCGAGGCCTGCGACACCACACTCAAGAGCGCGCTGTACGAGCGCGAGCCGCTGCCGCAGTGGTCGCAGGGCACGGTGACCCTGCTGGGCGATGCCTGCCACCCCATGCTGCCCTTCATGGCGCAAGGCGCGGGCATGGCGATCGAAGACGCCGTGGTGCTGGGCCGCGCGCTGGCCGGTGTGGGCACCCGTGCGCAGGCCGCCGAGGCGCTGCGCCGCTACGAGAAGACGCGCCAGGAGCGCACGGCCAAGATCCAGATCGGTTCGCGCGGCAACCAGTGGATGAAGGGCCAGGGCAACGCCGACTGGGTCTACGGCTACGACGCCTGGAACGTGCCGCTCGCCCAGGCCTGAGATTTCCCCACCTTTCCCTAGGAGACACACCATGAAAAACCAGAAACGCCACTTCACCCTGGGCCTGATCGGCCTCGCGCTCGCCTCGGCCCTGCCCTTCGCGGCGGCACAGACCTTCCCGAGCAAGCCCATCACCATCGTCGTGCCCTTCCCGCCCGGCGGCGGCCCCGACCTGGCCGCGCGCGTGCTGGCCGAGAAGATGGCGCCCAAGCTGGGCCAGCCGGTGGTGGTGGACAACCGCCCCGGCGCCGGTGCGCTGCTGGGTGCCGGCGCGGTGGCGCGCTCGGCCGCCGACGGCCACACGCTGCTGCTCACGCCCAACACCATGGTGATCTCGCCCCACGTGCTGCCGGCCGGCGCGGGCGGTGGCGTGGACGTGCACAAGGACCTGGTGCCCGTGATCTCGCCCGCCACCACGCCCATGGTGCTGGTGGCCAACCCCTCGCTGGGCGTGACCAACCTCAAGGCCGCGCTGGACGCCGCGCGCAAATCGCCCGGCCTGCCCTACGGCAGCCCCGGCAATGGCTCGCCCATGCACTTCGCGGGCGAGATGCTCAAGAGCGCGGCCAAGGTCGATCTGATGCACGTGCCCTACCGTGGCGTGGGCCCCTCCATCACCGCCGCGCTCAGTGGCGAGGTCAAGCTGCTGTTCACCGGCCTGGGTGGCGCGGTGCCGCACATCAAGGGCGGCAAGCTGATGCCGCTGGCGCTGACCGAAAAGAAGCGCTCGCCGCTGCTGCCGGATGTGCCGACCGCGACCGAGCAGGGCGTGAGCGGCGTCGAGGTGAACGCCTGGTACGGCGTGTTCGTGCCGACCGGCACGCCCGCGCCGGTGATCGCGCGCCTGAACCAGGCCTTCAACGAAGCGCTGCAGCTGCCCGACGTGCGCGAGAAGCTCGCCGGCGCCGGCCTGGACGTGCTGGGCGGCACGCCGCAGGTGCTGGCCGACTTCATGAAGGCCGACAACGAGCGCTACGGCAAGCTGGCCAAGGAACTCAACATCAAGGCCGATTGAGGCGCACAGCGGCATGGCACGGCGACCGAACTTCCTGCTGTTCATCACCGACCAGCACCGCGCCGACCACCTCGGCTGCTACGGCAACACCGAGGTGCGCACGCCGCACATCGACGCGCTGGCGGCGCAGGGCTGCCGCTTCGACGACTTCCACGTCGCCACGCCCATCTGCCAGCCCAACCGCGCCTCGCTCATGACCGGGCGCCTGCCCAGCGTGCACGGGCTGCAGATGAACGGGCGCGAGCTCTCGCTGGGCGAGCGCACTTTCGTGGAGACCTTGCGCGAGGCGGGCTACCAGACCGCGCTGGTGGGCAAATCGCACCTGCAGAACATCACCACCCTGCCCACGGCCTGGCCCGGCAAGGGCCCGCGCCGCCCGCACGAGGCCCTGCGCCCCTACCCGGGGCGCTACGGCCAGGAGGTGTGGCAGCGCTGGGAGGAAGACCCGGCCCACGAGCTGGAGCTGCCCTACTATGGCTTCGAGCAGGTCGCGCTCACCATCGGCCACGCCGACGAACAGCACGGCCACTGGCGGCGCTGGCTGCGGCAGCAGACGCCCGACGCGGACCGCCTGATCGGCCCCGCCCACGCGATCCCCACGCCCGACCTGCACCTCGCCCGCATCGGCCACGCCTGGCGCACCCGCGTGCCCGAAGCGCTGTACCCCACGGCCTACATCGCCGAGCAGACCTGCCACGCGCTGGACCGCATGGCGAGCGCGGAGCAGCCGTTCTTCATCCAGTGCTCGTTCCCCGACCCGCACCACCCCTTCACGCCGCCCGGCCGCTACTGGGACCTGTTCCGGCCCGACGACGTGTCGCTGCCCGCGTCGTTCCACGCCGAGCTGACCGACCCACCACCGCCGGTGCAATGGCTGCGCGAGCAGCGCCGCGACAACCCCGCGTTCCGCCCCGGCTACGGCAGCTTCGCCTGCTCCGAACAGGAAGCGCGCGAGGCCATCGCGCTGAACCACGGCAGCCTGGCCAACATCGACGACCACATCGGCCTGGTGATGGCGCGGCTGCGCGCGCTCGGCCTGGACGAACACACGGTGGTGATGTTCACCAGCGACCACGGCGACCTGCTGGGCGAGCGCGGCCTGATGTTCAAGGGCGGCCTGCACTACCCCGCGCTCACCCGCGTGCCCTTCATCTGGCGCGATGGCGCGCAGGCACCGGCCACGGCGGCCACGGCCGCGCTGACGCAGACCATCGACATCGCGGCCACCGTGCTGGAGCGCGCCGGCCTGGAGCCCACCAACGGCATGCAGGGCGCTTCCCTGCTGCCGGTGGTCACCGGCCAGGCGAGCGGGGTGCGCCAGCAACTGCTGATCGAGGAAGAAAGCCAGCGCAGCGATTTCGGCATGGACCGCCGCGTGCGCATGCGCACCCTGCGCAACCACGACCACCGCCTCACGGTGTACGACGGCCAACCCTGGGGCGAGCTCTACGAACTGCGGCAGGACCCGCTGGAGCTGCGCAACCTGTGGGCCGACGCGGCCTCGCTGCCGCTGCGTCAGTCGCTCATGGAGCAGCTGGCGCGCGCCATGCTCACGGCGGCGGACACCAGCCCCTACCCGGGCGCCGCCGCCTAGAAAGAAAGGCTTGCTCGAGCGGGCCTTTTCTTTTGAAGATGCGGTGGGTCAGACCAGCGTGCGCAGCCAGGCCGCGCAGTCCTGCGAGGCCTGCACCGGCCAGTGCACGGTGATGGTGGTGTCGCCGCGCCGCACTTCCACGCGGATGTCCTGACCCGAGCCGCCCCACAGGCGCGCCCAGAAGCCGGGGCGTTGCGCGCTCGCCTCCGGCGGCGGCGTGGGCTCGGGACGCGCCGGGGGCGGCGGCACCGGCTCCACGGGCACGGCGGCTTCGACGACCACCGGGGGCACCGGCACGTCCACCGCCGCCCCGGTGCCGCCGGCCAGGCGCGCCGCCGCGTTGACGCCGAACTCATCCCACATGCGGTCGGCCTTGGTCTTCATCACGCCCAGGCCGAAGGTGCCCATGCGGCCGAGCACGTCCACCTTGACCTTCATGCGCAGCTCGGTGCCGCCGCCCTCGCGCTCCTGCAGCCACATCTCGCTGTTCTGCTTGAGCGAACTGGCCACCGAGGCGTCCTCGCCCGTGCCTTCGGCGCGCAGGTAGCGCGGCTCGTCGCGTTCGACAATGCGGGTCTTGAGCTTGAAGCGCGCGCTGATGAAGGCGATCTTCACCTTCATCACGGCCACGTACTCGTCGTCGCTCACGACCTCGATGGACTCCATGCCGGGCACGCAGGCGCCCATGGCATTCGGGTCCAGCAGCAGGGCCCAGACGCGCGCCGGTGGCGCGTCCAGCAACAGGGTTTTTTCAATTTCCACGCATCTTCTCCGCAGCGGTCAGGATGGATTCGACGATCTGGGTGTAGCCGGTGCAGCGGCAGAGGTTGCCGTTGAGGCCATGGCGCACCTCGTCTTCGCTCGGCGAGGGGTTGGCCGCCAGCATCGCGCACGAGGTCATGAGGAAGCCCGGCGTGCAGTAGCCGCACTGCAGGCCGCCGCATTGCATGAAGCTCTCCTGCAAGGGGTGCAGGGTCTCGCCCTGCGACAGGCCTTCCACGGTGGTGATGGCGCGGCCGCTGTGTTGCACGGCCAGGCTCAGGCAGGACTTGACGACCTGCCCGTCGATCAGCACCGAGCAGGCGCCGCAGATGCCGGTTTCGCAACCGCGCTTGGTGCCGGTGAGGTGCAGGTCGTCGCGCAGGAAGTCGGACAGCAGGCGCCGCGCGGGCACGGTGCTCTGCACGGCCTCGCCGTTGACGGTGAGGGTGATGGGGTGTTGGCTCATGGCTTACTCCTGCGGCAGGCCGAACAGGCCCGCGATGTTGCGCCGCGCGACCACGCGCACCATGTCGCGCCGGAAGTCGGCGTCGCCCCGGGCGTCGGACACGGGTTCGATGTCGGCGGCGACGATGTCGGCGGCCTCGGCCGCCACGTCGGTGGTGAGGGTCTTGCCGGCCAGGTACGCCTCGGCGCGCGGCAGGCGCACGGGGATGGGGGTGGACGCGCCGACGGCGATGCGCGCCTCGGTGCAGACCGCGCCCTGGCGCCGCGCGACGAAGGCCACGCTGACCAGCGGCCGGTGCTCGGCCGCCGTGCGCAGGAAGCGCGCGTACTGGCCGCTCGCGTCGGCGGGCAGCGCGGGCACGCGGATCTCGCTGAGCAGCTCGTCGGGTTCGAGCGCGGTGGTGTAGTAGTCCACCAGGAAGTCGCTCAGGGCCAACACGCGCTCGCCGCGCGCGCTGGCGAGCACCACCTGCGCGTTCAGCGCCAGCAGGCAGCCCGGCGGGTCGGTGGACGGGTCGGCGTAGCAGAGGTTGCCGCCGATCGTGCCCTGGTTGCGCACCTGCGGGTTGGCCACGCGCGCGGCCATGCTGGCGAGCATGGGCCAGCGCTCGCGCACCAGGGGCGAGGCGGCCACCTCGGCGTGCAGCGTGAGCGCACCGATGCGCAGGCCGCCGCGCTCGTCCAGCGCGATGCCGCGCAGCGCGCCGAGCCGGCCCAGCGACACCAGGTGCGAGGGCGTGAGCATGCGCTGACGCATGCCGAGCATGAGCGCGGTGCCGCCCGCGATCACGCGGCACTCGTCGCCCAGGTCGGCCAGCATGCGGCTGGCCTCGGCCACGCTGTCAGGTTCGAGAAAGTCGAAGTCAAGCATGGGCCGTCTCCTTCATGGCCCGCAGCGCGGCCAGCACTTTCTGCGGCGTGATGGGCAGGTCGGTGATGCGCACGCCCACCGCGTGGTACACCGCGTTGGCGATCGCCGGCGCGCCGGGCAGGATGGCGGTCTCGCTCGCGCCCTTGGCGCCGTGCGGGCCGTTGGGTTCGTGGGATTCCACCAGCCCGCCGCGCAGCAGGGGCACGGCGTCGGCGGTGGGCATGTTGTAGTCGGCGAAGTTGCCGTTCATGAGGCGGCCGCCTTCGAGCTGCAGCTGCTCGTAGAGCGTCCAGCCCATGGCCTGCACGGTGGCGCCGTTGGTCTGGCCGTGGATCGCCAGCGGGTTGAGGGCCTTGCCGCAGTCGTCGCTGACGTAGCTGTCGATCACCGTGACCTGGCCGGTCTGCGTGTCCACCTCGACCTCGACCGCCTGCGCCGCGAACGAGTAGGCGGGCGCGATGTTGCCGTGGACCTGGTCGTCGTGCATCTGGGTCTTGGCGTCCCAGCTGCCCATGACCTGGATGCCTTCGCCGCCGTGGCGCCAGATGTGCTGGCGCGCCACCTCGGCCAGCGTGCGCCGCTGCCCGGGTTGCTCGCGCACGCGGATGTGGCCTTCGGCGATCTCCAGCTGGTCGGCTGGCGCACCGAGCATCTGCGCGGCCAGGGCGAAGAGCTTGTCGCGCGCGGCCTGCGCGGCCACGATGGCGGCGTTGCCGGCCGCCATGGTCACGCGCGAGGCCAGCGTGCCGATGCAGAACGGCGCGCTGTCGGTGTCGGGCGCGACCACGAGCACATGGGCCAATGGCACGTTGAGCTCGTGGGCCACGATCTGGCTCAGCATGGTCATGGCGCCCTGCCCCATGTCGCCTTCGCTGCAATGCACCACCAGGCGGCCGTCTTCGTTGACCTTGATCATCACGGTGGAGCCGTCCCAGTTGCCGATGGTGCGGTTGCCGCTCACGTGCATGGCCGCGGCCATGCCCACGCCGCGCCGGCGGCTGCCCGTGCCCGGTGAGCGCGCGCGCTTCTCGCCCCAGCCGATGGCTTCGGTGCACTGGGCGATGCATTCGAGCAGGCCGGTGCTGCCGATCTGCCAGCCGTGGATGGAGGTCTCGCCACGGCCGATGGCGTTGCGCCGGTGGATCTCCACCGGGTCGAGCCCGAGCCGCTCGGCCATGGTGTGGATGTGGCTGTTGAGCGCGAACAGCATCTGCGTGCCGCCAAAGCCACGAAACGCGCCGTGCGGCGGTGTGTGCGTGTAGGCCATGGTGGCGTGCGAGCGCACGTGCTGCAGCCGGTGCATGTTGTCGCTGCGCATGGCGCTCACGTGCATGACCTCGGGCGAGAGGCCGCAGTAGGCGCCGCAGTCGGCCACGATGTGCACGTCCTTGGCGACGATCAGGCCCTCGCGCGTCATGCCCAGCTTGAGCGTGATGCGCTCGGGCACGCTGGAGCACGCGGCCTGGAAGTCCTCCAGCCGGTTGTTGACCAGGCGCACCGCGCGCCCGGTTCTGAGGGCCAGCAGGCCGGCCACCAGTTGGTTGTCGTCCTCGACGATCTTGCCGCCGAAGCCCCCGCCCACGGTGGCCGCCAGCACCCGCACGCGCGAGACCGGCAGCTCCAGCGCCGCGGCCAGGCGCGCGCGCGCCAGGAACACCGACTGCGTCGAGGTCCAGACCTGCAGGCGGCCGTCCGCGTCGATGGCCGCCACGCTGGCCATGGGTTCGAGGTAGCCCGGGTACTGCGCGTGCGTGGTGTAGGTGGCCTCATGGATCAGGTCCGCCTGCGCGAAACCGGCGTCCACGCTGCCGCGCTCGAAGCGGATCTCGTGCGCCACGTTGCCGCGCCCGGGGTGCACGCCGGGCGCGCCCTCGGCCAGCGCTTCCTCGGGGGTCAGCAGCGGCGGCAGTTCCTCGTACTCGATGTGGATCAGGTCCAGCGCGTCGCGCGCGATCTCTTCGGTGGTGGCCGCCACGGCCGCCACCTCTTCGCCCGCGAAGCGCACCACGCCCTCGGCCAGGATGCGGCGCTCCTTCTGGTGCACGCCCCACATCGTGCGCGGCGCGTCGGCGCCGGTGAGCACCGCCTTGACACCGGGCAGGGCCAGCGCCGCCGAGGTGTCCACGCGGACGATGCGCGCATGGGGGTAAGGGCTGCGCAGGATCTTGCCGTGCAGCATGCCGGCGACCTTGATGTCGCCGGCGTACACCGCGCGGCCCAGCACCTTGGCGCGGGCGTTGACCTGCGGCGTGTCGCGGCCCAGGGTGGATTCGCTCATGGGAGTTCCTCGCCTGGGCTCAGTCGGCCTGGATGTTCAGGTCTTTGATGAGCTTGGAGAGGCGCGCGTAATCGTCGGCGTTGATCTTCGCCAGCGCCTCGGGCTTGCCGCCCACCGGGCGTGAGCCGAAGGTCGCCATCTTCTCGACCACGTCGGGCATGCGCAGGATCTCGTTCATGTGCTCGTTGAGCTGCTTGACCACGGCCGGGGGCGTGCCCTTGGGCGCGAAGATGCCGTTCCAGGCGCCGAGCTTGACGTCCTTGTAGCCCTGCTCGGCCACGGTGGACAGGTTGGGCAGCAGCGGCGTGCGCTCGCCGTCGGTGAGCGCCACCGCCACCAGCTTGCCGGACTTGAGGTGCTGCTCCACCGCGCCCAGGGTGACGTAGCCCATGCTGACCCGCCCGGCCAGCATGTCGGGAATCATCGGGCCGACGCCGCGGAACGGGATGTGCTGCACCTGGATGCCGGCAGCGCGGTTCAGCCACTCGGCCACGATGTGCATCGGCGAGCCCGCGCCCGGGCTGGCGTAGGTGAGCTGCTTGCCGGCCTTGGCCTGGGCCACGAGGTCGGCCACGCTCTTGATGCCGCTCTCGGGGTGCGTCACCAGCAGCACCGACTGCATGGCGCTCAGCACGACCGGGTCGAAGCCGTTGAGCGCGTCGTAGCTGGCGTTGGGCGCGAGCTTGAGCACCATGGGCGCGGTGGTGAAGGGGTTGGGCGTGAACAGCAGCGTGTAGCCATCGGGTTTGGCGCGCGAGACGTAGGTGTTGCCCACCGTGCCGCCCGCGCCGGGCCGGTTGTCCACGATCACGGGTTGCTTGAGCCGCTGCGACAGCTTCTCGGCGAACAGCCGGGCGGTGGCGTCCGAGTCGCCACCGGGCGGATAGGCCACGACCAGGCTGATGGTTTTCTCGGGGTAGGCCTGGGCGGCCGCGCCACCCGCAAACAAGGCCGTGGCCGCCAGGGCCATGGCCATCCACTGTCGACGATCCGTTTTCATCAATGCACTCCTGTGAAGGCGATTCATGCCGTTGGGTGGGGTCCAGGCCGGTGTCCGTCCGCGCCATTTAGACGTTTCATATTGGAAACATGGGTTCACAACAGAAACACCTTCATCGTATGCCTTCGTCGTTGACTGATCAACGATGAAATCCCGATTTCTGACAATTTGTTGCAATTTAATTGACTGATCAACGACGAGATCGGGGCGCGAGGCCGATCGGGCGCGCCGCTTCCCTGAGAATCCCCGCATGCCCCAAGACGAGCCCCTGACGAACCCCTCTGCCCTGCCGCCCGAAGGGGTCGACGACGGCGCCAGCAACCCCTGGGCCGATCTGGCGCCCGATGGCGCGGGTCTGGCGGTGCACGACTTTTTGACCACCATGTTCAGCCACACCAGCAACGGGCTGCGGCGCGCGATCACCCTGCCCTATGCCAACCGCTTCGAGCTCACGGTGTCGGAGTGGCGCATCCTGTCCGTGCTGGCGCACGCGGGCTCACGGCCGTTCGCGGAACTGGTGGAACTCGCGGCCGCCGACAAGGCGCAGGTCAGCCGCGCGCTGCGGCTGCTGGGTGACCGGGGTCTGGTGGAGATGCAGACGCCGGGTCCCCGGGGTCGCAAGGGCCTCATCTGCTTGATGACCGAAGCCGGTCAGGCGCTGTACCAGGAAATCATGCCGCTGGCGCGGCGCAGCCAGGCGCAGATGATCCTCACGCTCAGCCGGGACGAGCGCCGCGTGCTGTACACGGTGCTCGGCAAGCTGCGGCGGCAGTGCGGGGCTGCCGACGCCGACGGCTCGATCGACGCTTAGATATCGAGCACCAGCCGGTCGCTCTTGCAACCGGAGACGCAGACCATCATGGCCTTGTTGGCCGCGCGCTCGGCGTCGGTCAGCACCATGTCGCGGTGGTCGGGGATGCCTTCGAGCACCTTGGTTTCGCACGAACCGCAGATGCCCTCTTCGCAGCTGAAGGGCACGTCGGCGTTGATCTCGATCAGGCGCTTGTGCAGCGTGGTGTCGGGCGTGACCTCGAACATCTGGCCGCTGCGGCGCAGCTCGACGGTGAAGCTGGTCTTCGCGTCGTCCGCGGCCGCCACCTCGACCGCCGTGAAGCGCTCGATGTGGGCGTTGCTGTGGCCCAGCGCGGCGCAGGTCTTCTCGAAGTTGTCGAGCATCACGGCCGGGCCGCAGGCGTAGAAGTGCTCGCTGGCCGCGGGCGCGCGCCGGCCCAGCAGGGCCGTGAGGTCGGGCGGGCCGCCCTTCTCGTCGTCGAAGTGCCAGGTCACGGGCACGCCCAGGGCCTCGATCTCGGCGATGAAGGCCGCGCTCTTGCGCGAACGCGCGAAGTACAGGAATTCGAAGCTGCGGCCCAGGTCTTTGAGGCGGCGCGCCATGCACAGCACGGGCGTGACGCCGATGCCGCCGGCCACCAGCACCGTGTGGCTGGCCTCTTCGTGCAGGCCGAAGTGGTTGCGCGGCGCGCTGATGGTGATGCGCATGCCCACGCGCAACTGCTCGTGCACGCAGCGCGAACCGCCGCGGCTGGTGCGGTCCTTGAGCACGCCCACCACGTAGCGGTGGCGCTCCTGGCTGTTGTTGCACAGCGAGTAGCTGCGCACCATGCCGTTGGGCAGGTGCAGGTCGATGTGCGAGCCGGCCTCGAACGGCGGGAACACGACATCGGGGGCGGGACGCAGGTCCACGCTGATCACGTCATCGGCTTCGTGGCGCAGCGTGTGGACCCAGGCTTGCAGGGTGGTGGCGTTGTTGCTCATCCCGCGATTCTCACATGGGCTTGTCGAGCTGGGCCTTGGCCAGGTTTCTCAGGTGGCGGCGCAGGCGCACGATGCCCATGTCGTGCGCGTACAGGTGCTCGCGCTTGTTGGCGTCGGGCTCCATGTTCTCCACCGCCACGCGGTCCTGCTCCAGCACGTTCCAGTGGCGCTCTTCCAGGCGGTTCTTGTAGAGGAAGCGCCAGGTGTCGCGCTGCCAGCCGGTCACGCGGCGGCAGCGCCAGTGGAACACTCCCGAGGTGCGGTTGCTGATGGGCGTGTAGCTGCCGATGATGGTGAAGTTGCCGCCGGGGCCACCGGTCTTGGGGTACGGGATCTCCAGGCGCATCACGTGGATGCCCAGGTCCATCCACTCGGTCCAGTCGAAGTTGACGCCGCGCTGGCCTTTCTTCTCGAAGCAGAAGCCGTTGGGGATGTCGCGGATCTGGAACTCGGCCTGGCTGTCACCCTCGCTCATGGTGTGCGACTGCTTGTGCAGGTACACGCCGTGCATCGGGTCCATCACGTTGTCGACCACGTAGCGGTAGTCGCCGCCCCACTCGGTGTAGCAGAGGAAGTTCGACCACTCGGGCGAGGTCAGTTCCTCGGGCAGCTGCAGCGGCGGCGCGTCGTCCAGGATGGGGTTGCTCGCGTTGTAGAGAAAGATCGCGCCGGCCGCTTCGGCGGCGTGGAACATGCGCGCGGGGCGCGAGCCTTCGAGCTTGCAGCCGGGGCTGCCGGGCACGCGGGTGACGGTGCCGTCGCAGCGCACTTCGACGCCGTGGTACGGGCAGGCCAGGCGGTCGCCCAGGTTCACACCCAGCGAGAGCGGCGCGCCGCGGTGCGGGCAGTGGTCTTCCAGCGCGTGGACCTGGCCGGCCTGGTCGCGCCAGAGCGCGATCTTGTAGCCCAGGCGGCGGATCGAGATCGGGTCGTTCTTCACGAAGCTGGACGGGCAGACCGGGAACCACAGGTCTTTGAGGCCGACTTCGAGGACGGCGTCGACCGGGTCGAGCTGAACGTTGATGACAGAGGTATCCATGGACGTGTCTCCTGGCGGTGGGGCTGGGGTCGGGCGGCGGGGTTCAGGCGCCGAGGCGGGCCATTTCCTGCTGGAAGGACTGCTCGGTCCAGCGCTGGCCATTGGGGCCCGAGGGCCCCGCGTCGTTGAGGTACTTCACCAGGCCTTCGAGGTCGTGGATGCCCTGAGCGTAGGCGCGTTCGATCGAATCGCCCAGCAAACCCTCATACGAGGTCGGGGGTGCGGTGCGCGTCTGGTGGGTTTCGTTGTAGAGGTCGGGGGTTCGCATGCGGTGTCTCCTTCGGTGTCGTCATTCCGTGGGCGGCTTGGGCTTGTCGGTCATGAATTTGCCGCTGGGCGCACCGGCGTTCACCTGGCGGCGCGTATGGCCGTCGATGCCGCCCTTGATGGCCCATTCGGCGAACACCGTCGGACCGGGCGTGAATTCACGCGGCTCCCAGTCGGCGGTGAGTTCGTCCTCGTCGGTGTAGTACTCCACCAGCGCGCCGGCCGGGCTCTCGAAGTACCAGAACATCGCCGAGGAGATCGGGTGTCGGCCCGGGCCGAGCTCGGTGCTCCAGCCGCTGCGCGACATGTGCATGCCGCCGCCGACCACTTCGTGCAGGTCGCGCACGGAGAAGGCCACGTGGTTCAGGCCCTTGCGCGGCTCGGGCGGCTGCAGCAGGAACAGGTCGTGGTGGCCGCCCTCGGCCGCGCAGCGCAGGAACAGGCCGCGCTCGGGGTACAGGTCGGAGACCACGAAGTCCAGGTTGTCGATGTAGAAGGCGCCGGTGGCCTTGAGGTCGGTCACGAAGAACACCACGTGGCCCACCTCGACCGGCGTGGCGCGGTCGTAGGCCGGGCTGCGCTGGTTGCGGCGCGGGCGGTCGCTCCAGGTGTTGACGAGCGCGCTCTCGATCTGCACCTCGCGCTTTTTCGTGAGCTGCAGGCGCACCGCCAGGCCATTGGGGTCGGTGCAGCCGAAGCGGCCATCGGCCTCCACGAAGCCGGGCTGGCCCTGCAGGCGGCTGCGGTAGAGCGCCAGGCTCTCGGCCGTGTCCACGCCCCAGACCACCTCGCGCAGCGTCGGGTCGGGCTCCACGCCGGCCGGCAGGCCGGGCTTGTCGGAGTGCGCCACGACCACGCGGCAGCCGTTGAGCGATTCGAACACCAGTTCCTGTGGAGATTCCTGCACCAGCGACAGGCCCCAGTCCAGGAAGAACTGGCGGCAGCGCGGCAGGTCGGCGGCGCCGTAGGTGATTTGATCGATGCCCAGTACGCTCATCTGCAATCCTTGAAGTGCCTGGCCGCCTCCGGGCGCCAAACGTTTCTTTAGTAAACCCGTGTTTCTTACTTGAAACAAACTGAATTCTACCGGCAAACGTTCGGCGTGGGAAGTGGCATGCAGACTAATTTGGTCGGCTATGCCCTGTCGGGCGTCGGGCAAGGCCCGTCGGCCAGCACCTTTTGCGTGACGTGGAACAGGCGGCCCTGGAACCAGGGCCGGATCTGCGCGAGCTGGGCTTTCAGCACCTGGCGAACGGGATCGGCAAAGGCGCGCTCCATGGCGTCCACCGAGTCGTAGGAGGATTCGAAGGTCATGTGCAGGCGCGGGCCGCCGTCCTCGATGGACAGGGCGCGCAGCACCCGCACGGCGCGCACGCCTGGAAAGCGCTTCATCAGCGGCACCACCTGCTCGATCACGAAGGCATCCAGGCGGTCCACGTCCTCCGGCTTCACGGTGCCTTCGAGACACGCGGTTCGAACGATCATCGCGGCCTCCTCACAGGCCCAGGCCGCCCAGCGACTTGCCACCATCCACGAACAGGGTCTGGCCCGTGATGAAGCGGGTGCGCGGCGACGCGAGGAAGGCAATGGCATGGGCGATCTCGCCCGGATCGGCGGGCCGCCCGCTCGGTTCGAGCGCGCTGGCCGCCGCGTGCTGCTCGGGCGTCATGGCGCGCGTCATGCCGGTGTCGGTGAAGCCCGGCGCGATCGAGTTGACCGCGATCTGCCGCTGGCGAAGGTCCATCGCCATGGCCCGGGTCAGGCCCACCACCGCGGCTTTCGAGGCCACGTAGTGCGCAAAACCAGTGCCGCCCAGCGCCGCGCGCGAGGACACCGTCACGACCCGACCGCCCGGCTTCATGCGCCGCGTGGCTTCCTGCGCGGCGATGAAGACGCCCAGCACATTCACGTCCAGCACAGAGCGGAAGTCTTCGTCGCGGATGTCGTCGAAGGACCGGGCGGGGCCGATCCCCGCCGCGCACACCATGACGTCGACCCGCGCCTCGGCGGCGATCAGCGCCGCGATGGCCGGGCGGTCGCACACGTCGACCGCGTGGCCGGCCGCGTCGCGCCCGGCCTGGGTGAGTTCCGCGAGCAGCGTGTCGACCTGCGCCGCGTTGCGGTCGATCACCACGACGCGGAAACCGTCCTCGGCCAGGCGCAGCGCCGTGGCGCGGCCGATGCCGGAGGCGCCTCCGGTGATGAAAGCGGTTTCCCTCTCGGCGGGGGTGGGGGTGGTCTGCATTCTTTTTCCTCTCAAACAGCGGATGGATCCAGGCGCCGGTGGGCCTGCAGCAGGCCGGCCAGGCGCTGGTACCACGCCGCCTTCGGGTCGCGCAGGCAGGTGTGGGTCGCAAAATGGTCCAGGCCGGGCTCTTCGTGCAGCTGGGACGGCGCCGGCTGCCTGGCCAGCAAGGCCGCCATGCGGCGGTTCGAATGAACCACCCGGGCACTGTCGGACTCGCCATGGCTGAGGTACATGGGGATGGTGTTGCCCACCGTCCAGCACAGCGGGCTCATCACGGCGTCGTGCGCCGCGTCGCTCAGCACCATGCTGTAGATGCGCTCTTCCAGGCTGGCCGCGGGGGGATCGGGGTGGTGCAGATCCATGATGCCGCTCACGGGCAGGCAGGCCCGGATCGCGCCCGGGGGAATGCCGGCGCCGCCCGCTTCCTCGCGCCGCAAGGCCACCAGCGCCGCCAGATGCGCGCCGGCGGAATGCCCCGCCAGGTAGATCTGGTCGCCGCGACCGCCGAAGTCGGCCGCATGGGTGATCACATGGCGGGTGAGCGCCAGGCCGTCTTCGAACGCCGCCGGCAGCCGGTGCCCCGGCGCCAGCCGGTAGCCCGGCGCCACCAGCACCATGCCCAGGCCGACCACGGCTGGCGCCATGAAGGCAACGTACTCCTTGTAGCCGTTGGTCCAGCCACCGCCGTGCCAGAAGATCAGGATGGGGGCGTCGTCCCGCGCATCGGTGGACCGGTACACGTCGCAGCGGTGCTGCGGATCGGGGCCATAGGCGCGGTCGCGCGCGACGGCGATGCCGGCCGGCAGCGGCGCGTCGGCGGCCCAGCCCAGCACGGTCTCTTCGTAGGCCTGCGCGGCTTCGAAGGGAAGCGGCGGCTGCGGTGAAAGGCGGGACAAAAGGTTCTGTGGATGGTGGGTCACGGTGCTTGCGGCGCTCAGTCCGCCTTGATACCAAATTCGGCCACGACCTTGCCATAGCGGACATAGTCGGCGGCCACCAGCTTCGCGAGCTTGCCAGGGTCTCCACCCGCTGGCGCGAGCGCGATGGTCTCCATCCGCGCGATCACATCGGGCATCTTGAGGATCTCGTTGACATGCTGGTTGATCAGCTGGACCAGGTCGGCGGGCATGCCCTTGGGCCCCATCAGCGCCTGCCAGGCCCCGACCTCGGCCCCCATGATGCCCTGCTCGGCGAGCGTGGGCACATCGGGCAGAAAGGGCGAGCGCTTCAGGTCGGCCACCGCCAGCGGCACCAGGCGGCCCGACTTGATGTGCGGCGCGGCGGGACCCAGCGTGGTGTACATCAGCGGGATCGCCCCGCCCACCACGTCGGCGATGGCGGGCATGCTGCCCCGGTACGGAATCTGCGTGATCTTCGTGCCGGTGGACTTGTTGAAGAGTTCGCCGAGGATGTGCATGGGCGAACCGTTGCCAGGGCTGGCGTAGCTCACGATGCCGCCGGCCTTGGCCTTGGCCACCAGCTCCTTCACGGAAGAAACGCCGGTCACGGTCGCCGCGACGACGAACAGCGATTGGCTGCCCAGCTGGACGATGGAGGTCAGTTCCGTGCTCGGGTCGATCGCGCTGCCGGCGGCCGTCATCACGTGGGGCGTGATGGCCGCGGTGTTGGGGGCCAGCAGCAGGATGTGGCCATCCGGGCGTGCCTTGGAGACGTAGTTGGTCGCGATGGTGCCGGCGGCGCCGGTGCGGTTGTCGACCACCACGGGTTGTCCCAGGCGGGGGGCGAGCTTCTCGGCGATCAACCGCGCCAGCACGTCGGTGTCGCCGCCAGCGGGGTAGCCCACCACGATGGTGACCAGCTTGTTGGGGTAGTTCGGCGCCTGGGCCTGCGCCTTCGGCGCGAGCAGCGCCGCGGCGGCGAAGGTGGCGAGCAGCAGCCGCAGCGAGGAGCGGCGATGGAAGGAGGTGTTCATGGTGTCTGAAGGCAATGGAGGGAAGGACGCTTCTGGCGCGCGGCAGGCGTCAGAAGGCATGGCGGATGCCGACGTTGTAGGCCCGGTTGCCCAGCCCTTGTTCGGTGGCGTTGCCCACCCGGTAGAAGCCGGTGGGGGAGCCCGCGGGCACGCTGTTGTCGATGCGCGCGATCGAGGCGTAGACACCCGTGCGCCTGGACAGGGCGTGCGTGTAGCCCAGCGCCCACTGGCTCGCATCGTGGTGGGCGGCGGTCCGGTCGTTCTTGCGGATGTACGAGGCCATGAACCGCCCTGCCCCATAAGGCACCGACACCCCCAGCAACACGTCGCGCGAATCCGCGTTGACCAGGCCGAACACCGCCGAGCCCTTGTTCACCACGTAGTTGAAATGCGCCGTCGCCACGCCAAAGTCGTATTTCGCCCCGAGGAAGCTCATCTTCGCCGGCACCGATGCGGCGCTGTTGACGTTGTGGTGGCCCAGCTTGACGTACACCGGACCCGACACATAGCCGATCGCGCCACCGTACTGGCGCCGCGCGCTGCTGTCGCCGGGCGTTTCGCCCAGGCCGTAGACCACATCGGCGGTCCAGCCGGCCTTGGCCGCGTAGGTGTAGCGCACGGTGTTGTCCATGCGGTTGTTGCCGCCCGCGCCGCCGGCGCTGATCAGGTTGGCGGACGTCCCGGCCAGGCCCGTGATGAAGGGATCCGTCTCGGTCTGGACGAAGGCGATGGGGGTGTACTGGCGGCCGAGCGAGAGGCTGCCGAAACCGCCCTGCAGGCCCACGAGCGACTGCCGCCCGAACGCGAGACCGCCCTGCCCCAGCGTGCCGTTGTCCGCGTTGAGCCCCATTTCCAGGACATAGAACGCCGAGAGCCCCGCACCGAGGTCTTCGGTGCCGCGAAAGCCCAGCCGCGAGCCGCCGGCGACGCCGCTGGTGAGCTTGGAGGCGCTGGCGCCGTTGGGCCCGCCGCTTTCGCGCACGAAGGCCAGGTCGACGAGGCCGTAGACCGTGCTGGTGCTCTGGGACCACGCGGCGCCGCTGACCAGGACCAGCGCGGGGAGAAGGGTGCATCGTTTCAGTTTCATGGGTACTTTCGGGACAGGGGGGTGAAAACGCCTCTTTCGCGGCGGGGAGAAGGCGGCTCACCGGCCCACGGAGGGCGGTCGGTGCGATAATTTCTCCGTTTGCGAAAGTCGCTGAATTTCATGAAATATACGTTTTTCATGAAATATTGTGCTTCGTATAAACTCCTATTTACTTCATGAATCAGTTCGTTGTAGAAGACCCCGCCCTCGATTCGGGCTCGCGCACCGAGCGCGCGTACCACCGCCTGCGGCAGGAAATCCTGTTGGGCGACCTGGGGGCGAACGACCGCTTGCGGGTCGCGGAGCTGGAAGAGCGGTTCGGCCTGGGGCTCACGCCCATCCGCGAGGCGCTGGCCCGCCTAGCCAGCGAGGGGCTGGTGTCCATGGAAGCGCGGCGGGGCGCGCGCGTCCTGGAGATCTCACTCGCCGAGCTGGCCGATCTGATGAAGACGCGCCGTGAGATCGAACGCCTTTGCCTGAC
This sequence comes from Hydrogenophaga sp. FW305-3-2-15-A-LB1, assembly GCF_058787875.1. Classification (NCBI taxonomy): domain Bacteria; kingdom Pseudomonadati; phylum Pseudomonadota; class Betaproteobacteria; order Burkholderiales; family Comamonadaceae; genus Hydrogenophaga; species Hydrogenophaga sp. FW305-3-2-15-A-LB1. Next base: position 38,723 of record NZ_JBYTAE010000004.1, read on the forward strand.
CGAATCCATCCAGCACGGCGACGCCCGCTGGGAAGCAGAGGTGGTTGCCGCCCTGCACGTGCTGGGGCGCACCCCCCTGCCCGGGAGCGAAGGCAGCACCACGGATCTCGAGTGGGAGAAGCAGCACCGCCACTTTCATGCGGCGCTGGTGAGCGCCTGTGGTTCGGAGTGGCTGCTGCGGTTCTGGAACCAGTTGATGGACCATTCGCAGCGCTACCGCAAGGCCCGCCACAAGGGCCCGCTGGTGGCCCGGGACGTGCAGGCGGAACACCAGGCGATCCTCGACGCGGTCCTGCGCAGGGATACGACGGCCGCGGTCGCCCTCATGGAGCAGCACCTGCTCGCCACGGAGAAAGCGGCCCGCGCCGCGCTTGAGCAGCGTTAGCCGCCCGCCTGCCAGCCGCCGTCGGTCGACAAGGCCTCGGGCCGGTGCACCGGCATCAGCCAGCCGTGCTGCGGGCTGGTCTGGGCCGAGATGTCGATGCGCGGCGCGTGCGTGACCACCCCGCCGAAGATGGTGGCGAACGAGGCGTCGGCCGCGTCGCGCCCGGTGCCGATGCGCAGGAAGCCCATGGGGATCGCGGTGCCCGAGGGATCGAAGATGTACCAGCGGTGGCCCACATAGGCTTCCACGTAGGCGTGGAAGTCGGTCGGGCCCAGGGCGGGGTCGGCGCCGAAGTCGACCGCGGTGGTGAAGCGCGCGGGAATGTTGAGCGCGCGGCACATCGTGATCATGAGGTGCGCGAAATCGCGGCACACCCCCTTGCGGTCGTTGAGCGTGTCCAGCGCCGAGGTCATGGAATTGCTGGTGTTCGACTCGAACGTCACCTGGCTCTGCACCCATTGCTGGATCGCCTGCACCCGTGTGTAACCCATGGGCAACTGGCCAAACAGCTCGTTGGCCATGGCGGTGACGCAGTCGGACTGGCAGTAGCGGCTGGGGTAGATGTAGGCCAGCGCCTCGGGCGGCAGCTGGGCCACGGGCGTCTCGAACACGCTGTCGGGCTGCGCCACGTGGTGCTCGATGTCCACCGTGGCGCGGTAGCGCACCGACAGCGCGCCCGGCCCGGCGCTCAGGCGCAGCGTGCGCGTGCGCGTGGCCGCGTCGGTGTGCATCAGCAGGGGCACGGGCTGGCTGACCTGCAGCTGCTCCCAGCTCACGGTCTGCTGGGGCGAATGCGCGGCCTGCACGTTGAAGATGAAATCGGCACCGGGTGGGTGGATCTCGTACTGCAGATCGATGGCGAGGTGGATGCGAACCATGGGGGTCACCGTGTGGGGAGAAGTGGACCCGCCTTGCGGCGGGCGGCAGCGCGTGAAGGCGCTGTGTGATCGGTGAACGCCAGACAACCGTTGGACCATCTTAGGCCTTTGCCGCGGCTTCGTCGGTGCGCTGCCTCACCAAGCGCGAGGGCTTAAGCTCCACGCCATGCGCGCGCTGCTCTCGACCTTCTCCTTGCAAGAGTTGCGCCACCACCCCTGGCGCAACGCCTCGGCGGTGGTGGCGGTCATGCTGGGCGTGGCGCTGGCCTTCGCGGTGCACCTGATCAACGCCTCGGCGCTGGCCGAGTTCTCCAGCGCGGTGAGCTCGGTCAACGGCCAGCCCGACGTGGAGCTGCGCGCGCGTCAGGGCTCGCTGGACGACACCCTGCTCGCCCGCGTGGCCGCGCACCCCGGCGTGGCGCTCGCCAGCCCGGTGCTGGAAGGCCCCGTGCAGGCCCTCGCGCGCGACGGCGAGCGCCTGGGCGCGAAGCTGGTGGGTGTGGACGCGCTGGTGGTGGCCGGCCTCTCGCCCGCCCTGATGCCGGTGACCGACGGCGAAAACACCACGCGGCGCTTCGACCTCTTCGCGCCCGACACCGTGTTCCTCAACGCGGCGGCGCAACAGGCCTTCGCGGGGCAGAGCACCGTGCGGCTGCAGAACGGCGCGGTGCTGCGCGTGGCCGGCCGCGTGAACGCCCCCGGCGCGCCGCTGCTGGTGATGGACGTGGCCGCCGCGCAAGCGCTGATGGACCGCGTGGGCCAGCTCAGCCGCATCGACCTGCGCCTGGCCAGCGGCGCGCGCGCCAGCGAGGTGCTGGCCGCGCTGGACCTGCCGCCGAACGTGATCGCGCAGCGGCCCGAGCAGTCGGGCGAGCGCGTGAGCAACCTCTCGCGCGCCTACCGCGTCAACCTCACGGTGCTCGCGCTGGTGGCCCTGTTCACCGGCGCCTTCCTGGTGTTCTCGGTGCTCTCGCTGTCGGTGGCGCGGCGCCAGCCGCAGTTCGCGCTGTTGGGCGTGCTGGGCCTGTCCAGCCGCGAACGGCTGCGCCTGGTGCTGGCCGAGTCGGCCCTGCTCGGCCTGCTGGGCAGCGCGCTGGGCATCGCGCTGGGCACGGCCCTGGCCGCGCTCGCGCTGCGCCTGCTCGGCGGCGACCTGGGCGGGGGTTATTTCTCGGGCGTGGCGCCGCTGCTGTGGAGCCCGCTCGCGGCCATGGTCTACCTGCTGCTGGGCGTGGTGGCGGCGCTGGTGGGCGGCTGGTGGCCCGCGCAGGCCACCGCGCGCCTGGCGCCCGCGCTCGCGCTCAAGGGCCTGGGCGCGCCGCCGCGGCCCGGCGCGCGCCGCCACACGCTGGCATTGGCCCTGGTGCTGCTGGCCGCCGCCATGGCCTGGGCACCACCGGTGGCGGGCATTCCCCTGGCGGCCTATGTGTCGGTGGGCCTGCTGCTGGTGGGTGGCATCGCGGCGCTGCCGCTGGGCGTGGGCTGGCTGCTGGACCGCATCGCGCCGCGCATCGCGCGCCACGCCCTGCCGGTGCTCGCGGTGGAGCGCGCGCGCCGTTTGCGCGAGACCGCCGCCGTGGCCACCAGCGGCGTGGTCGCGAGCCTGGCGCTGTCGGTCGCGCTCACGGTGATGGTGGCGAGCTTTCGCGACTCGGTCACGCATTGGCTCGACGCCGTGCTGCCCGCCCAGCTCTACGTGCGCAGCGTGGGCAGCGGCGCGGGCGACGGCAGCCACCTGCCCACCGGGTTCGTGACCGCCGTGGCCGGTGTCCCCGGCGTGGCGCGCGTGGACACGCTG